>CAYXQH010000499.1:0-4985 GCA_964467425.1 uncultured Saprospiraceae bacterium | reverse complement strand
AAAGTCTCTGTTACTATTTTTGCCGGAGGAGTTGTCGTTTCTACTTTATTGCAGATTCCATTTTGGGTAGGTGCTATTTCTGTAGTTGTGCTAACCGGTATCTATACGATACTTGGAGGGATGAAAGCGGTAGTTTATACTGAAGCGATTCAAGCAGTGGTTTTATTAATTGGAGCGGCGACGTTGACCTATATGGGATTAAATGCTGTTGGAGGATGGGAAGGATTGAAAGAAACGGTCACGCCGGAATATATGGATATGTGGCGTCCAAATTCTGATCCGGACTATCCCTGGTTTCCCTTAATTTTGACCAGTTCTATAGTTGGTATTTGGTATTGGTGTACCGATCAGGTTATTGTTCAAAGAGTTTTAACTGCCAAAAATATTAAGGAAGCCCGACGAGGAACGATCTTTGGAGCTGCCATGAAAATTACGCCCGTCTTCTTGTTTTTAATTCCAGGTATTGTTGCCTTAGCACTTAAAACAACAGGAGAAATAGATTTTGATTCCCCGGATGAAGCTTTTCCTGTGTTAATGACACATCTATTACCTGCGGGTCTGAGAGGATTGGTTGCTGCTGGATTATTAGCTGCGCTGATGAGTTCATTAGCTTCCGTATTCAACTCTTGCTCTACCCTATTTACATTAGATATTTATAAAAAAATCTATCCTGATAAACCAGAACTGGAATTAGTAAAAATCGGGAAAATTGCAACTGTAATTGTGGTTATACTCGGAATCATTTGGATTCCTGTGATCACTATGCTATCTGACGGGCTGTACGAATATTTACAAAAAGTGCAGGCCTATCTTGCTCCACCGATTGCGGCGATATTCCTTTTAGGTATTTTCTGGAAACGAATAAATGCAAATGGTGCAATTGTCACCTTGAGTGTTGGTTTATTTATCGGTATGGCGAAATTACTTTTAGAAACCTTTAAAGGGTACTTTACCGAAGGTTCCATGCTACATAGTTTTGCAGATTTCAACTGGTTGATTTTTGGTGCTTTTTATTTCCTTTCTTGTGTAGTCATTGCGATTGTGGTAAGTTTCATGACGGCTCCTCCGAATGAAAAACAACTGGAAGGTCTTACCTTTGCAACCATAACAGATGAGCAAAGAAAAGAGAATAATGCAAGTTTTGGTATAGGAGATATCATTGCTACCGTGGTGATTATCGCTGTCATTGGCTGGGTAATGGTCACATTTAGTTAAGACAGCAAACAAAGAGGTTGAGTAATACAAACGGCGTTAAGGAATTTTGATTTCTTAACGCTGTTTAGTTTTCATCGAATGCAGACTCTAAAAGTAAAGAGGTAGTGGTGAGATTTTTTCTGATTGTAAAATAAAAAGTGGTCCCTATTCCTAGTTTTGAATCTAACCAGATTTGTCCTTCATGAAATTCAACAATCTTTTTGCAGGTTGCCAAGCCAATACCATGACCATCATATTCAGACATTCCATGCAGCTTTGAAAATATTTTAAAGACTTCTTCTTTTTTATCTTCCGGAATACCTATACCATTATCAGCAATACTAATTTGCCAAACATCTTCAAGCTCCTCTCCTTTTATTTCTATTTTACAATTATGATTTGTTTTCTTAAACTTAATAGCATTGGAGATAATGTTTTGAAAAAGTTGAATCATACGAGTTGGCTCTACACCAATTGTGGGTAAGTTTTCATAAACCACCTCTGTCTGTGTCTCAATGATTTGTTGATTTAAATTTAGTTTTACTCTCAACAGAATATCTTCCAGGCTAGTCGTTTTTATTTTGGAATCGTTAGATGAACTTACTTTGGAGTGATCCAATAAATCATTGATCAGATCTTCAAGATTCGAAGACCCTGACATAATAAAATTGAGATATTCACTAGTTGTAGGATCCATGGCTTCCTTCTTCTCCAGGTGTCGATTTAGTAACTGGGAGAAGCTTTTAATCGTACGTACTGGTTGTCGCATATCATGAGAAGCAACATAAGCAAAATTGGTTAATTCAGAATTAGACTCGATATATTTTTTAAGCTTGGTATTATTTTCTTTAATTTCTTTTAAGCGATCCTCCAAATCTCGTTCTGCCATTTTTTGTTTGGAAATATCTTTTACTGCAATAACTAATAAATCTTCTTCCTTTTCAATAAGAGAGGAGATAGATACTTCACAATCGAAGGTTTCTTTTTCCTTTTTTAGTCCAATAGTTTCGAATGATAAATTAATACTTTTCCCACACTCTCTTTTTAAAACTTTTTGTACAGATAGCCCATTCCTTTTTTGTTTTCCAAGAATAAAATCGGGAGAGATTGAATAAAACTCTTCTTTGCTATAATTGAATAATTCAACCGCTTTACTATTTACATCCAACATCTTTTGATTTTTACAATCATAAACAAAAATGGCGTCAAAAGATGATTCAAAAATTCCTTTAAATCGACTCTGACTAGCCTTTATTGCTGCATCCTGTTCTTCTTGATGATGATGTAATAATCTTCCTAAAGCAATAGATAAAATAATGACTTCAAATACTAGAGCAATATTAAAAGCGTAAACTAATAGGATAATTTCTACGTTCGTAAGGTCTTCCCAATTAAAGTATCCAATCCTTTTTAAATAAAGAATAATGATACTAGCGACAACAAAGGATAAAGCAAAAACAAAAACTCTTGCAAATTTATTTCCTCGTTTTATACTTATAAATGCAGCGATATAAACAAGTATAAGTGGCGTACTATATATCACACTATAGGAAATATCATAAACCAAGTCCTCCATAAAAAGCATACTTATTATTGCAAGGAGAATAACCGATAGAATAATTTTAAAAAACTGAGGTTGTTTTGATCTAAGTTTTAAATATGAATTGGAGTAAAGAATAAAGAAAACGAGAAAAGTAATCCCCGAGATACGTTCTATATAATTGTTTAAACCTGGATAATCTGGCCATAAAAATTGAAAGCCTAGTCCATCTTCTGAAAGGCAGATAAGCATACAGCTAACCACATAAAGAACATACCAAACATAAATCTGTCTTTTTACAAAAATGAATAGCAATAAATTATAGATCGCCATAATTAACATCAACCCATAAAAAACACCTAGCAGTACGTATTCATTTATAGCGTAAGAAGTTAAAAAGGCAGCAGACTTTAATCGAAAGGAAAAGAAAACAGTTTTTTCAGAATATATTCGAACATATAAAGTGATCTCTTCACTATAGTTTGGAAGTTCTAATACAAAATTTTTATGGTTAAATATTTTATTATTGAAACTTCTTAAGTTACCCATACTGGTCCTTTGAAAAGTCCCATCTTCATTCGGTATATAAAAATCGATATAATTTACAGAAGGGTCCCTGCTCTCCAAAAACCAGCTTTTATTTTCCAGTTGCTTCCCTTTAAAAGTCATCTTCAACCAGTAAGCTGCTGAAGTTGAATTCATTCTAGTAGTATTTAGCTTAAACTGATTTTGAAATTCCGGACTTAGTATTTGTTCGAAGGAAAGTTCCTTGGAAGGATCGACCAAAGAAAAGTATTGGTTATGGTAGACTTCTATTTCTTCTGAATCTATCTCTACGGGGATAAACTGAGCACTTAAATTGGAAAGGGAAAAAAGTGCAATAATAAGGCTATAAAGAAGACGACAACTCTGGGTACAATTCATTTCTACTATGCTAAAGGGAAAAAGCTTAAAACGTAATTTGAATTATTACGAAGCCATCTTTAGCATTGTTTCACATTTTTTTGAATAAAACCATCGAATTCATTAATTCTTTGCACTTTATTTACTTTGATAGAAAAAAGAACTTTTCACTCCTTTAACACCAGGATCAGCAACGAAAACAGATCCTGCATCTGGAAACTGCTCTTTTTCCGCATCCGTCATATCAATACTTGCTGTAGTGATGTAAAGCTTATCCAAATCTGGACCACCAAAAGCACAGGCTGTTACATTATGGGCAGGCACCTCAATTTTAGCAATTCGTTTACCAGTCGTTGGATTGAAACGAGCAACGCCATTTCCATTCCACAAGCCAACCCAAAGCATTCCTTCTTCGTCGATCGCCATCCCATCGAGGCTTCCATTTTTAGGATCTACCTCAACAACGACTCGCTCATTGGTAATTTTCCCTGCCATATTATTAAAATCAAAAGCCCGAATTTTATTCGTTGGCGTATCAATGTAATACATCGTTTTATGATCTGCAGACCATACTATTCCATTTGAAATAGTAATAGAGTCTAACATTTTGGTAGATTTTGCATTCGAATCAATTCTCCAAAGATTAGCTGTGGGCTCGGCTGTTTTCAGATCCATAGATCCAACCCAAAGACGACCAGCAGGATCGCATTTCCCATCATTAAATCGATTCCCTGATATATCCGCTTCCACTGAAGCATATAATTTCAGATCGCCTGTCAGCGTATTGATCAGATACATCCCGTCTTCTAAAGCAATGATCGCTTCTTCATTATTTTTACAAGGAACTACCGTTCCAATTCTTGAAGGAGTAGAAAATGATTTGCTTTCTTTAGTTTCCGGATTATAAATATTTAATTGCTTGCCCTCAATATCAACCCAATACAATTCACGTGTTCGATGATTCCAAAAAGCCCCCTCCCCTAGTTTCGCATTACTTTTAAATTCTAAAACTGCTTGAATTGGTTCCATTACTTTTTCAATTTTTTCAATGATCTCTTTTGCTTCACTTGGGTTTTCTCCATCTGAACAATGTAAAAAAAGGAGGCTTAAAGAAAAAAGGAGTAAAATATTTTTTATCATGATTGTTTTAATTTGTTCGATGTTATTTTCTACTATAGGAAAGAATGACATTTGGCTAACATTGCAATATAGAATGTTTGAAATAGAAAAAGGTAATGCGCTAGGCTTAAGTAATAATTGCTTCATTCCACATTCCACATTCCTAATTCCTCAATCCTCAATGATTATCTTCCGGAACTTCACTTCCTGATTTTCCAACTAAGAAATC
>CAYXQH010000498.1:0-4989 GCA_964467425.1 uncultured Saprospiraceae bacterium | reverse complement strand
TTACTTTCAAAAAATTCTACAGCTGCTCGCTGTGAGTAATGTTCAATGTTTCCAACAATAAAATATAAAGTGAGGTTAATAAAAATTGCCGTCCCCAAAAACAAGGCGATAATTCGTTTTGCTTTTTTTAAATAGAAAATAGAAGTGAAGATAATCCAACATAGGAAAAGAGCAGGGATGACTTCCCAGCCTGTCCAATTGACTTCAGCTTGAAGATTGGCCACTGCAAAAGGATCATTAAAAAGAGGTTCGATTAAATCGGTATTCGTTCCAATAAAGGGCAAGGCCAGAGTTGCAAGGACAAACAAGCAGCCAATAAAAAGTAGACTGAGTTTCATCCAGCGATCGAAGGAAATTTTTGCATTCAGATTTCTATAGATGACTAGAGTGGCGAGATAGGTTAGAGGGAAATAGCATAGGGAAGAATAATGGACAATTTTTGATTGAACAATACTAAATAAAATAAGTACTACCCAGAAAAACATTTTCATCCATCTCGTAAAATCTTCCTGATGGCTAAATTTATACGCCGGCATTTTTAAAAAAGAACGAATCATGAAAATGGAAGCAGGGAAACATCCAATTAGTAAGACGACGAAATGATAGCCAAAAAAGCCTTTATGTCCAGCGTCAGGTGTGCTAAATAAGCGATACTGGTATTTATTAAATTCTGTAATAAACCAGGGGCCATTCTGCCAGGTTTCTAATCCGTACCAAACCAAAGAAACTAAAGCAGCTGCAATAGTGAAAAATAAAAATTCTGGAACATTGACATAGAACTTGAATTTTTTATATACCCAATAAACAAAGAAGGTGATGCAGACCACTAAAAACGCGGTTTGTCCTTTTGTTAAAATACCAAGTCCAATAAGAAAACCAGCCCAGAAAAGGTAGGACCATTTTGATTTTTTTAGCTGGGTATCCAAGCCATTTTTTTTCCAGTGAAATTGAATAAAATAATAGAGACCAGAAAAAATAAACAAGTTGAACCAAGGATCAATAATCCCGGAATGCGAATAAAGGTTAGGGAGAATCGTTCCAAAATAAACTAGTGACCAGAAGAAACCAAAGAATCGATTGTAGAGTCGTTCTCCAATTTTATACAATACGGCTAGCGTAATAATTCCGCAAATGGCATTTGGTAGTCGAGCAGCAAACTCATTAAAACCAAAGGCTTGCATGCTGCTGGATTGAAGCCAAAAAAACAAAGGAGGTTTTTCCCAGAAGGGATTAAAGTCAACATAGATTCTAAAGTAATCTTGTGTGATCAGCATTTCTCTGCTAATCTCAGCAAAATTGATTTCGTCCCAATCAAATAAATGTACACCCCCAAGAAAAGGAATGAAGAACAGTATTCCTAAGACGACAAAGAAAAGAATATTTTGATAACTATGTTTAAACAAAGCCTTTGGTGTTATTTTCGATTTTTGCGATTGAATAGATTCAAGATCTTACTTACAAAATCATCATTGATACCCAGTCGACTTTTTATTTGGCTGTAAAACGCTAATAATTTTTTATCAAGATAAATTAAAATACCTTTAGCACCATCACCTGGACGAGCTTTATAATTGGTAGATCGTTTGACAGGATTTTTTTCTTCTGTAAAATAATAAAGCGCAATAGATTTTCTGGTCATTACTTCCGGGCATTTTATCGGCTCCGGAAGTCCATGAAAGCTGTCTTCATCCGTATTGAAAACAACGCAGCGATTAAAAATAGGAAGAATTTTCTGGACACAGGCTTTCATATCCCTGGACCACAATTCCAAATGCCCTTTGTAGGACTCTTCCCAATCTTCGTTTAAATAGATTAATAAATTAACTCTTCTGCGAAGATTTCGCTTATGTGGATGTACGGTGAAATCAGCATGAATGTTTAGAAAACCATTTCTTTGGCTTTGATGTAAACCACCACCTTCTAAACTATCATCTGAAACAAGATGCTCAATACCAGTTAATTTACTTAAAAATTCTACAAACTCCGGACCATTTAACAATTTGATGACTTCCTGGATATACTCAGGGAGCAATTCCATTTTATTGAGACCGTGCTTTTTTTCATTAACATGTATATAATGAATCCAGCCTTGATCTTTGACGGCAGGAAAGGCGTTCATTGCTTGTTGAGCAGCATTGTTCTCTAGAAAGTTATCGAGCTGAATATGTGGGAAAGGCTGATCTGTTTGGTAGGTTTTGGAAAGGGTAGGTAGTTGAGACTTCCAGCGCTTAAAACTAAAAATTTCTGGTGTATCTGTAATGTCTGAAGATGGATTCATGTTTTCTCAAAAGATTCTTTCCTATACAAGTTTAATTTCTGAGCACAAATATAGGTAAGAAAACGATATAGTCATGTGGTTATATAGGTTATATGGTTAGATTTTTACAAATAACCATATAACCCACATAACTATATAATTAAGGTGCTCCTGTCAAAGGTGCAGGGATAGTACCTCCAGCTAATTCAATCATCATTGTAAGTTCAGTAACTAGCTCGTCATCATTTCCATTAAATCCTGAACTTCTAAAACGAATGACTCCGTCTTTATCCACAATAAATTTCGTAGGAATTCCGCTTACGCCGAATTCACCTACCGCAGTATTTTCATTGTCCATTAAGACATTAAAAGTATATTTGTTATCGCTGATAAATTTCGAAGCATTTTTTTCTTTTTCTTTACCGGACTCCCAGGTATCAATAAAAACAAACTCAACGTCGCTACTATTTTCAAACTTATTGACAGCTTTTTGCATGCCAGGGAAAGAAGCGATACAAGGTCCACACCAGGTTGCCCAAAAATCAACGACAACGACTTTACCTTTAAGGCTTTCTAAAGAAACTTGCTCTCCTTCTAAATTGACTAAGCTAAAGTTTGGAGCAGGCATCTCAATCATTTTTTCAACCAGGTCGTTCCGTTTTTTCTCTAAAGCAGACTTTTCAAGCTGAACGACATATTTATCGTAGCCGGACTCGAGTGTATTATTCGCGAAGTAAAGACGCTTATGTTGTTCTTTCATTTTTGAAGTCGCTTTCCCTTGTGAAAGGAGATCAGCAATGAAAGCTTCTGTTTTAAGACCACCATGTACTTTTTCATAATAAACAGCGTAACGTTCTGCCATTTCACCATTTCCAAAGTCATCCTGATCGCAGGCGATTTGTTGATGCTTAAGAGCACCTTCCATGTCATCAGTATGATAAGCTAATAAAGCATAGGTGTCTGCATACATCGCATAGGAATAACCCATGTTTCGTTTGTACTGTCTTTTTGTAAAATATTTAGGCTTTGCGCTCATGCTTTCCATTTCATCCTTAAGTAAGGTAAGTGACTCCATAGAAAGTTTTTTACCTTTTTCAGCATCTTTTGCTTCTGCGTCAATACTCTCACCAGTCATAGGCCAGGCGATACTATTCAATGCACCGGCTTTACTACTTTTGTTGGTGACCATAGAAAAATATTTATCGAAATTTTCCCAATCTTTTTCTTTGCTGTAATAAGAAGCAATCTGACTAGCCATAGAACTTAAGGTATTCTCTGCAGCTTCCAGGTGTGAAAATTTGGATTTGTATTCGTCAAAAATGGCAATCTTTCCTTCGATGTCTTTTGCTGAACGCATTTTTCTACTTAACTGACCAGCAGCAAATTTTCCTGTAGGATATTTTTTTAAGAAGGTTTCTTTGATTTTTTCAGCTCCTTCTTTGTCTTCCAAAGTATAGGCACTAACACTATATGCATAGTTCAATTCTTCCTCTGTTGCCTTTTTATTTTTCAGGATTTTCTCCATATGCTCTTTGCTCGAATCGAGAATCGACTGATCTTTATTTGCTTTACCAAGATTGGTGTATAAAGATTGATAGTTCATTTTCTTTTCCGAAGAAGGGTGGTGCTTAAATTCTTTCTTTAGAAGTTTTAAGGCTTTCTCATTATCTCGATCCGTATCTGCTATCCAACTAAACTGTCCAATGATATAGGCTTTTGAACCATACGCTCCTTGAACTGGCGTTTTTCGATCTTCTTGATAGCAAATTGTTTTATAACCTTTTTTGTCATTATTATCTTGCTTATCCATTTTTTCATTGGTAAAAGAAAAAAGGATTGCTTTGGTACTTTCATCAGCGGTAAAGGAGCTGGTAAATGTTCCATCCGTATTGGTTAAAGGCATTTCTTTAGCAACTGCATTAAAATCATCAAACTGATAAACACTAAAAACAATAGTTTCTAGCCCTTCTAAAGGCGTGTTTTCCGGATTATAAGTAATACTTACTTTATCACCAGGCATAATTTTTTCTGGTGTCCAGCTTAGATTTTGAGCAAAAGAAACACTAAAAACGAATGCTGATAATAGCAGCAAGGAGAGCATTTTTTTCATAATCTGATTTTTTTTAGGAATGAAAAGCTTTTAATTCGCTTTGTTTTAAAATTAGGTATTTATAAAAGTACTGAATCTACAACGAAGGAAAGAATCTGATCTTGCCCTTTGAGGTTAATTTAGGTTAAATACCCAATATTTGTAGGTAAACTGACATCTTCAAGGTTTATCAGGAAGTCAGAATACGTTTTAAGCGATATCCCATTTACGAAGCTGCTTGAGCATGGCAGAAAAATCCTTTGGAGGATCAACGGAGTAGGATAGTGGCTTTTCACTTCTAGGGTGAAGCAGTTCAAGTCGATGCGCATGTAAGGTACATCGGCTAATTAATGGGCGCTCTTCACGGTTTGCATTCCTTCTGTATTTTTTTCCTTTGATTTGGGAAAGAAAAAAAGATGCTTTCCGAGCATAAAGCGGATCAACTGCCAATGGATGCCCAAGAGCATCTAAGTGGACACGAATTTGATGTGTTCGCCCCGTTTTTATATTTACTTCAAGAGAGGTGAAATTCTTAAAACGTTCCAGGACTTTATATTCTGAGATCGAAGGTTTACCTTTAGAAGAGATCATCATTTTTCCTGAAATACCTGGGTGTTTTCCAATGGCTTTATCGATGACACCC
>CAYXQH010000497.1:0-4991 GCA_964467425.1 uncultured Saprospiraceae bacterium | reverse complement strand
ACTCTTGTGTTGTTCCCTTTTGTTTTTTAATGCTGCTACTGCTCAGACCTTCTGGGATGGTCCGACGATAACTTTTACCAAAGAAGCAAATGCGGACTGGACCATGCCAGAGAATCAAGACCAGATTACTGATTCTGTCCATATTACAAGAAAGACGCAGTGGCCAATTTTTAACATTGCAAAAGAAGATATAAATCCTGATGATTTCGGATTCTGTGATACCTGGCTGGGCCCTCAAGGTACTGAATGGGCATGGGGAAGTATTGCTGATGGTGTGCAGAATTTGACATTTGATGGATTCCTTGGTGACAATTTTACTGATTGTGGCCCCGGTGGTGATGGAATTAGTCCAATAGATTCGAATGTTGTATTACATTTAATAGTTGAAGATATCTACATTGATATTAAGTTCTTGTCCTGGGGAATGGGCATGAATGGTGGTGGTAGTTTTAGCTATGAACGCTCTACTGATCCAGCTCTTTCAACCATCGAAATCGAGCCAGATGTGTATATCACTTTATATCCAAATCCTGCGCAGGAACAACTCCAAATCAACGGTTTTGAGTCCATAGAGCAAAAAGAATATACGATATTCAATACAGCAGGTTCTATGATGGATAGTGGTCTTTTTACATCAAATGAATCGGTCAATATTGAAAAACTACCTACAGGTATCTATTATTTTAAAATAGGAAGCCATAATCAGGTGCTGAAGTTTGTGAAGACAAACTAAAGCTAAGGATAAGGAATAAGGTTAAGAAAATGAATACTTAACCTCATTCCTCATTCCTCATTCCTCATTCCTCATTCCTCATTCCTCATTCCTCATTTTGCTTTTCTTTCCTTTTCCGGATATTTTTCACTTCATTTTTCCGCATTTTGCAAACTTGGCAAAGTATTTGCATTATTTTAATATGAACATAGAATATAACACTAGCGAATTGTAATCCCATCTTTAACATTTTTTCAACAAGTCATTATTATCCCATGAATTGAAACTTTACTCAGTTATTTTAACTGCTTATTAATTTTCAATTATTGACCTCTAAACCCCCTTTAAGATGAGGATGGACTCTCTTGGGTATAAATTCTTCTTTCAAGCAATTAAAGAAGAACCCTATCAATTAAAGCGTTATAGCTATCTTTTAGCCATCATTCCGATTGTGCTAATCTGTTTCTTTTTCAACTGGAACAGAGAACTATTACTATTCCTTTCCTTTGGTTATCTAAGTGCCGGCGTTGGATTCTGGACTGCATTTACTTTTAAAAAGAAGAAAGCAGTTTCGTTTCAAAAACAGGTTTGCCAGCGATTGATTGCTAGTAATATGCAGGATATTGTCTTGCTCCAGAATAATCAAAATTCCAGTTTGACCTTTGTCAATGATGCCTTTTATAAAGTATTTGGATTTGATGAAGGAAGTATCTCAACTATTCGGTTATCTGATTTTGTGGATGCAAAGTCGCTGCATTTATTCGGTGAAAAAGGATCAAAGCAGTTATCCGTTCCTTCTTTTGCACATCCAAATTCTTGTGTAGAAATGCGAAGTCAGGATGGTCACAAGTATTGGATGGAGTTAAGTTCCAAGCAAGTGATCGAAGAGGATTTGTTGACGATGTATACGTTTCGGGATGTAACTGATAAAATTGAAAAATCGAAAGCGACCGATCAATTTGCAATGGATTTAATCCAACGAAGAAAGCGATTAAGTGCGTTGAAAACGAAAGAAGCGGAAGTGGTTTCGATGATGAACCTGGAACAATCTATTTTGAAAGTGAAGCATGTGAAGTATTAGTAAAACGGAAAAGGGGTAGAGTTTTGATTCAATTATAAAATCAATCCCCTTTGTCGTAAAGAAGATATCCAACAACTTTCTGAAAATAACTATGTTTAATATTTATTAATTTAGGGAATATGAAACGTAGAAAATTCATTAAAGGATCGGCAATTATAGGTGCAAGTATTATTACACCTCAAATGATAGCTTGTAATAGCGGGATGTATGAAAACGCTAGTTATCGAAAAGTATACAAAATCTTAAATGCTGATCGAACAAAAGTAGGAACCCTACCCATTCTTAGAGCCTTTGCAGGTGATCAAAACGACTACGTCTCTCCCTATGTTTTATTTGATGAATTTGGTCCGGTAGATGTAAAAGCTGGAGATGATCCATTACGTGTAGATGCCCATCCACATGCCGGAGTTATTCCGACGACCTATTTTATTGAAGGGAATGGACACCATAAGGATAGTCTAAATTATGATTTTCAAATTGGTAAAGGTGACTTTATGATGTTTAGCTCTGGAAGAGGAGCGATTCATATGGAAGAAAGTGGAAAGCAGCTTTATGAAAATGGAGGCTCCTATCATGGTTTTCAGATTTGGCTAAATACACCTTCGAAGCATAAATTTGCTGCACCAACAACCAATGTTTTTAATGATGCTCAAATGGATAGCATTGAAAATAGTGATTACTCGGCAAAAGTAATTTTAGGAGAACTCTATAATGCTAAGTCAAAAGTTGAGTTATTATCCCCGGCATTTTATTATCATATCAAATTAAAAAAAGAGGGTCGTTTGGATATTCCAACAGATCCAACGCATAATGCATTCATCTACGTTGTTAGTGGAGAATTAGAAATAGAAGGTCGTAAGGCATTGAAAACAAATCAAATTGCACTTTACCAAAGAGGAGATACCTTGATTAATACCTTTTCTGAAAAAGGAGCAGAGTTACTCGTTTTAGGAGGACAACCTTTAGATGAAGTGGTTTATTCTTATGGTCCATTTGTGATGAATACTAAAGAACAAATTAATCGTTGTATTCAAGATTATCGAAGTGGGAAAATGGGAGATCCGGATTTGGTTAATTAAAAAAGATTATGTGCTTTGGATTCAAAATTCGGTATTCGTTGATGCTTATTCTGAAATCAAAATATATTTAAGAACAAGGAACATCGTTTAACGATTGTAGAATGATTGTTCTCTTATTTTAAAAAGCCCATGTACCAGGGCTTCCACCACCATTTTACTAATTTGTAATGGCGCTTTTCTTTGACGTCTTTGGTGAAAAACAAAAGCCCCATGGAAAACAGATCGATAGAAAGGCTAACCTGATCATTCTCTTTTAAAATTTCCCAGGCTTCGAGCATTTCAGTAGACCAATATATATCATCGAAAATAAAGACAGAGTTTTCATTTGCAAATTCAAGTGCTTCCTCAAAGTATTGTAAGGTAGGAGCTTTGCGATGATTGCCGTCAAAAAATATTAAGTCAATTGATTTTAATTCTTTTAAAGCTTCCGGAAGGGTGTGTTTAAAATCGCCAATTTTTGAATCAATAGGATCCAGTTTTAGTTTTCTAAAAACCTGCTTTGCCTGGGCTGCAATTTGCGGACAACCTTCCAGCGTGATAAAGGGCGTATTCCTTGCGGCGCTTTTGAGATAGGCTGCGGAGACCCCGAGGGAGGTGCCCATTTCCAGCATCGTGTTCGGTTTGTAATGTTTGGCGGTTTTAAATAATAATCTACAAAAGGATGGAGAAGATAAGGCAGTTTTTGCAATCTGCTGAATAGAACGTTGCGGGCTTTTTGTAAATTTTGAACCTGCCCCGAGATCTGTTACAGTAATTTCTTTTTCGTCTTTTAATAACTGTTTACGAACAGTCTCTATATCATGGAATGCGTAAAACAAGCGATTGTCTTCCAATACATTTTTTATAAAATCAAATACAAAAGGAGAGTGAATCCGATATTTTGTGTTTGCTGAAAAGTAAAATTTTATGAATCGCCAAACGATTGCAAGCATCCGTAGGTTTTTTTCGCAAAGGTAGAAGATTTCGCAAGAATCTGTAGGAATGTTGAATTAGAAATGTGGAATGAAGGATTAGGAATGTGGAATTAGGGCTGTTCACAAGGTTATTTTTTCAATTAGTATTATTGACTTATTTTTCAGCTCTAGTGTTTAAAATAAAAAACACAGAGTCACAGTGTTGATATTGTGTTTAAGCAATTTATTTAAATAAAATTTTTATTTTCTCCGTGACTCTGTGTTAAGAATAAATCGAACCACAGAGGCACAAAGTTGATTAATATTTAAGTAATTCATTTAAGTAAAGCTTATTGTCCCTCAGTGACGCTGTGTTGAAAACAATTCCAAAAGAAGCAAAGAGAGCATTAAAATAAGTTTTCGTTAATCTTTCGAACACTTCCGATTAGGAATGTACTATTTAGCCTTCGCCCTTCTCAATCTTTTATAATTTAAGAGAATCGCTTTATTTAATTCAAAACAAAGCTAATTCAGCCTAAATTTAGGTTTTAAATAATTTTTAACGTATTTCACAATTACTTTTCCGAGATACTAAGGTCAAATTGTAAATCGTTTTGCAATCATTAAAACATCAGATATGCTTAGGATACTCATTTTAGCCGGACTTATAGCGATAGTTTCCGATGTCAATGCGCAACGTTACCGAACTGCTGCTGGCGCCCGATTAGGGTCGAACTTTGGACTTTCTGTTCAACAAAAGGTTTTTAAACAAGCTACCATTGAAGGGATTTTTCAAGCACCATTGCGCAATACAGATGATGCCAAAATAACTATCCTTTACGAAGAGCATAAAAAACTTATTGGCAAGCGATTAAATTTTTATTACGGTGCTGGATTTCATACTGGTTGGTCAGCTAGTACGGAAGATGCTAATCCTTCAGGCGTGACGGTGATTGCCGGAATTGAAATGTCCATGGATCGTTTAAATCTTTCTTTGGATTATAAGCCAGCTATCAATGCATTTAGCGGGGTTCGATTTTTTGAAAGCCAAAGTGCTTTGACCCTTCGATATATTATCGTGAAGCAAAAGAAAAAGAAATTCAACTGGAAGTTTTGGGAGAAGAAAGATTAATGAAGAATTAGGAATTAGGAATTAGGAATGAAAATGCCTATTTCTTATTCAACCACATAACCACATAACCACATAACCACATAAGCTTCTTATT
>CAYXQH010000496.1:0-4993 GCA_964467425.1 uncultured Saprospiraceae bacterium | reverse complement strand
CCAGCACCTGTTCCAAAGATTCCAAAAGTAAAACCAACTGTAGCCACTGTTGGATTATCTGCTCCTCAAAAAGCAGAACTTTTTGAATTTAAGGAAGCGACCGAGCTTTCAGAAAAACTAAGTATGGCACCTATTCGAGATTTAACTAAAGCGATGGGGCTTAATGAAAAGATTTTTACTATTAACGAACTTTTTGGAGGAGAGAGTAAAGTGTTTGATGAAACGATCAGAAAATTAAACACTTTTGGTTCTTTTCAAGCAGCTGCGGATTACCTTGCACAAGGTGTAGCGCATACTTATGGCTGGCCAAAACGTAATAAGAAAAAGAAAGCTATTAATTTCATCCAATTAATAAAAAGACGATACAATTAATCGCATAATTCATTTCTGATAAATTTTAAACACATGAAAAAGATTGCCGTTTTCACCTCCGGTGGAGATTCTCCGGGAATGAATGCTTGTATCCGCGCAGTAGTACGTACCGGACTAAAACTGGACCTTGAAGTCATTGGTATCAAAAGAGGTTATGAAGGGATGATTGATGGAGATTTTATTAAAATGGATCGTAGAAAAGTGAGTGGTATCCTTAGCAGAGGTGGCACTATTTTACATTCTGCCAGAAGTGATCGCTTTAGAACAGCAGCAGGTCGTAAACAAGCTTTCGAACAAATACAAAAAGAAGGGATTGAAGGAATTGTAGCAATCGGTGGTGATGGTACATTTACAGGTGCCGATATTTTCACCAAAGAATATGACATTCCTTTTGTCGGTACGCCGGGCACCATAGATAATGATTTATTTGGAACTGATTTTACGATTGGTTTTGATACCGCCGTCAATACGGCAATGGATGCTATTGATAAAATAAAAGATACTGCAAATGCACATCATCGCCTGTTTATTGTAGAAGTCATGGGCCGTGATGCTGGCTTTATTGCTTTGCGAAGTGGGATCGCAACAGGCGCTGAAGCCGTCTTGATTCCAGAGAGCAAAACAGATACCGATGCATTAATTCGGATTTTAGCATTGAATGAACAAAACAGAAAGCGATCAAATATCGTTGTAGTTGCAGAAGGTGATGAGGAAGGAGGCGCTTTTGAAATAGCGAAACAAATAAAAGAGCGTTTTCCGTATTTTGAAACGAAGGTCACCATCCTTGGTCATATCCAAAGAGGCGGTCGGCCGACTTGTATGGAACGTGTCATGGCAAGCCGGGTGGGAATGGAAGCAGTAAAAGCATTACTCGATGGAAAGCGGAGTGTCATGGTTGGTCAGGTTCATAAAGATATTGTTTATACCCCTTTTGAAAAAGCGATTAAACATCACCAAAAAGTAAACCCGGTTTTATTAGAAATGGTGGAAATGTTAGCTTAACGTTTAATAATGAGTGAATATCCAATTAATGAAAATCAAGAAAAAAATCGACTGCTGGAAAGCTTGTTTCCGCCGGTGATTTTTCTTATTGCAATATGGGGTATTCATATTATTCAATATATTTTTGGTTTAAGGTGGGGATTTTTAGGCGTCTACCCTCGAAAATTTTTTGGTCTAAAAGGTATTCTCACTTCTCCGTTTATTCATGGTGATTTTTCACACCTTTTCAACAACACCATCCCATTTTTTGTGCTATCGACCATGACTCTATACTTTTATAAAAAAGTCGCTTTTCGAAGTATCATTATGATCTATGTTTTGACTGGTGTAGCCGTTTGGTTGTTGGCAAGACAAACTTTCCATATTGGATTAAGTGGTGTCGTCTTTGGTTTATTTGGCTTTGTTTTAGGTAATGGAATCTTTAGAAGGAATATTAGGTCTATCGTTTTAGCGCTAATTGTTTTTTTATTATACAGTGGAATGTTGGCTGGTCTTTTCCCTGTTGAAGAAGGTGTATCCTGGGAAAGTCATGCTTCAGGTTTTGTGATCGGATTGTTTACAGCCTACTATTATAAAGAAGAATTAGAAGCAGAAGAGATCAAGAATGCGCCCTGGGAAAACGAACCAGATCAGGCCGACCTACCCTACTTTTTACCTCCCGATATTTTTGATAAAACGAAAGCGGAACGTAGGCGGGAAGCAGAAGAAAGAGCTCGTCAACGCGAGCAGGATAATGATGGATGGATTTCTGATATTACCTAAATGATTCCAGAATGCAGAATTAATTCTACTATCAAAAATCGTTAATCGTTATTCTTAAATCACTTATGCTCTTCTGGCACCGATCTATTTTCTATATTTAAAAATCGTTCTATTTCTTGTTCCAGATATTTTATTTTGGAAATACTTGTCATCTCTGAAATGAGCCTTACATGTTTTTGACCATTCGGGGTATCGATAATCGCATACAGAAAAAATTTATGGTGTGCACTTTTTATATAAATCTGATTAATATCCTGCGTTTCAAAATTCAAATCTTTTCGAAGCTTTCGTGGGCGTTGTTGAACGGTCAGGTATTTATCATCAATATTGATATAAATCTTCTGCTTCCGTCTAAAAATTAAATTCAGCATCGGAAGCATTCCTACAATCCAGGCAACTGCTACGACCGCAAGATGAATCTTCGCAGGATTTGCGAAATAAGCTAGCGTAAATAAAATAGGAAAAATTGGGAGTAAGCCTCCAAGTACACCTTCCGCAGTCGTTACAGGTTGTTGTATAGAAATTTCCAATTCATCACGAAAGTGAAAAAGCTCAATACCTTCTGGTCGAATCAATTCCTGAGTCGGCTTATCGTTTCTACCGAGTTCAACCAAGTCTTTTTCAAAAGAAAAAACCACATCGCAACTACTGCATTTTGCTACTTTATCTTGAATATTTAAATCAGCAGATTTAATGGCAGCCGCGCAAGAAGGGCATTCAATTTTTTTAAAAGAGGAGGACTTTTCTTTTTTTAACGTTTTAAGTTCTAAACGATATTTTTCAATTTCTTTATGATCCATCAGCGCATCATTTTAAATCTTTTAAATTTCGAATAAAACCATTAATTCCTTTTTCCTTCATTCTTTTTTGTAAACGCTTTGCATCATCACGACTGAAAAAAGCGCCAACAACGACTTTATAAACAGTTTTTCCATTTAACTCATTAATACTCACAATAATATCTGTATTAAAAGCATCTTGCAGTTTTTCTACCTGAATCAATACATTTCCATATTCTGCAAACGCTCCTATCTGTACACCATAACCAACTCCATCCTGACGTCGAACATTAAACCGAAATATTCCTCGACCATTGGTTACACTATCTTCTACTTCAGGCTCCGGTTCATTCCCCATATCCAATCGACGTAATGCTTCTGCAACTGCTTTGTCAGCATTGATTCGACCGAAGCCATACTTTTTAGAATGGCCATTGGTATACTCCGATGGACTTCCAATTTTATCTGCTGTTTTGGTAATGATATCTTTTACCTCACTTGCCTTGAGTTCAGGATTTACAGAAAGGATCAATGCACAGATTCCTGCGACTAATGGGCAAGCACTTGAGGTACCTCCAAAGTGCTTATAACTAGAACCTCTATCTTTTCCATCTCTGTAATATCGAAACGCTCCCGTTTCCCAACTTACACCTTCATCCCACGAGGCGCGGGCTGCCAGTATCGGCCAGTCTCCATTAGAAGGTGCACATATCGTTACTTCCCGACCACGATTCGAATAGGAAGCATGTTCATCTTTACTAGTACTTGCTGCTACTGCTATTACATCCGGATGTGCTGAATAAAAATTGACGAAATCTAAATCTTCATTTCCAACAGCATAAACGATGACACAACCTTTTCCGTTTCTACCCTCTCTTGCCGCTTTGGCAATTACTTCTTGTTTCATCGGATTCAGATCAAAGGCAGGGTCTGTTGTTCCCCAGCTACAACTAATCACATCTGCTCCATTTTTTATACAATAATCAAACATTTGCTCTGTAGCGCGAAGACTAAACGATGTTCCGCTTATCGGCATAAATTTAGCACTCGGTGCAGCTCCAACAATTCCATTGCCATTAGATGCAGCAATAGCAACACTTGCACAAGGCGTCCCATGCGTAAATCGTGGATCACCCTGATCTAATTCACCAGATTGATTCCACAAATCAAAGGGTTTATAAATTTTTTCTTTTAAATCCGGATGGTTTTTATCAAACCCATTATCGATCACTGCAATTACAATATTTTTTGACCCTGTATTCCCAAGCCTTGACCAGGCATCATAAACTTTAGCATCCGCACCACGCTTGATAGGAAAATTAATATCAGGGACAATCCCATTATTGCGTAAATGCCATTGGTGCTCCAGCAAATCATCTTCCGGTGCAATAAATGGAGCATACTCATCAACAAAGGTATCTAAATCTGGCTCTGCCAATTTGACCATCGAAACTTGTTGTAACCAATGAGCTACTTTGATAGGGTTGGGAGAATTTTTCGTTACTGCTGCAATGATTCGTTCATCGCTTCTTCGCTCAACAAGCTTTAGATTATATTCATCTAATGCAATCTGTTGCTCCTCTTTGCTGGTATTGTCTTGAAAAATAATGTAAATCTCTCCAGTTGGGACAAGTGGTTTTGTACTTCCATGCGCATAGTAAACATGCGTTCCGACCTTTACATCTTTTTTAGCGCGCACCTCGTCCAGTTTATCATCAATAGAGTTGTTTTCTTTTTCTAGATTGACAACATTGAATCCACCAAGGTTTTTGAATACTTCAGATTTGACATATCTGGATTTAGTAAAATCTTTTTTTTGAGCAGATTTTAAACCAACCAGGTTTTTGCTTTTCCGAAGTAAAAGTTCTCCTTTTCCGCTTTTTATTTTGAGTTCACTCATGATTATAGTGATTAGACATGAAGGATAAATAGGGTGTGTAAATAAGTTTGTTTTCGCAATATAACAAAAAACCAAAAAATGCTTAAGCAATAGAAAAAGCAATCTAAATCGTTATAAAAGTACATAAAACAACAAAAAACAGTAACAAACAATAATATAAACGAAAAACCACTTAGCT
>CAYXQH010000495.1:0-5000 GCA_964467425.1 uncultured Saprospiraceae bacterium | reverse complement strand
CGCAAAAAAAATCATACTCGCTGAAGATAACATCGCTGATGTTGAATTGACGAAACTCGCATTTAAAGAATTAGGTTTAAACCTCGAAATGCATCATGTCTTTGATGGAGAGCAATTATTGGAATATCTTAAAAGCGAATCCTTAGATAATATCGCCTTAATTTTGCTGGATTTAAATATGCCCAAGATGGGTGGATTGGACGTTTTGAAGAATATGTACCAGGATGAAGAACTAGTTAAACTTCCTGTCGTGGTCTTTACCTCTTCTGCACATGAGTCTGATGTTCAAGCTTGTTATGAATATGGTGCAAACGCTTATGTAAGCAAACCGATCGACATCAATGATTTTCATAAATCTATTGCCGCAATTGCTAATTTCTGGGCAGATGTAAATGTACTTCCCGCTTTTAATAATGTAAAAGTTTAAGCTCCTTCCTTTTTTATTTGTCTCTTTATTGTTCTTTTGCGTTACTCTTACTGTATACTAGTAAGAATCTAGTGGTCAAATCACTTATAAAATATTATTTCATGAATACGCTTTTTTCAATTCGGCTTAGTTTAGGCCTACTGTTTTCTATTTTCTTTCATCAATTTTCATTTGCACAATACGACGATATTTTAAAAAATGATGCTATTACCTGGGCTGCAGAATTTACTACGGACTTGAGTCTAGATATAAACCCATCAAGTAAATTAGAAATATCTAATCTTCTAAAATTTTACAATCCTTCACTCAATTTTGATGATGCAAACAGAACTGATCATGTCAGAAATTGGTTGTATTCAAATGCATTAGAAGGTAAATATGAATGTTACTCAGATCCAAATTTGAGTCAGAAACTTTCTTCAAAAGATTTAAACGCTTTAACATCATCTATCGACACAGTTATTACTTATAATCCCGAGACTTTTGAAGAAAAGATCGTTATTGTTCGAAATGATTTAAACCCGAATGATGTTAGCAGCATGAGGATGAATCAGGTCATTTATTATGATGGCAAGACCAAGGATTTTGGAGTCAGACTCCTTTCTATTGGTTTTTTAATCTTGAATGAACAAGGTACTGCTATGCCAATATTTTGGGTTAAAATGAATGAGCCTTTTCCTGATAGATTCAATATTAATTCTGAGGATATAGCATGGGGTGCATTAATTTCTTCTAAAAAAGGCCCCATGAATTTGAATTTCATTCAGGAAGTTAAAAACTCCAATGGCTTTAAACTTCAAAAAGTATTGTACGATGACGCATTAGATGGCAAAAAAACTATAGAAAGTTCAATGGGATTTGGGAGTGACACTCCACTTACTCCTATTGAAGTAGAAAACCTTTATAACAGTGTAGACACCGTTGTTACTTTTAATCCGGACACTTACGAAGAGCATGTTGTGATTATTAAAAATGATTTTGACCCTATGGGTGTCAAAGAGTGTCGATTGGTTCAGGAGTGGTATTACGATCGAAAAACTCTAAAACTGATGAGTCGATTACGAGCAATCTCTCCTCTGGTACGGGTGAAAGATGATGCTGGAAATTATCGATATTCAAGACCAATGTATTATATACGATTTGACTAAGAGCGTGTTTTAGGTTTGCAAAATTACAGGATTTGTAATTTTGCAAACTTAAGCATAATCCGACGCTGCGGATTATCAACCTCTTTAAAAAAGATGGTAGCAACTCGATTGGTTTCTGCACCATCTATGCTCAATACTTTTCCTTCTCCGAATTTCAAATGTAATACTTTCATTCCTGCCTGAATCTCGCTGGATGGATTTGGTTTAAAAGTAGCGGGATCAATTTTCAAGGTCGTATTCATTGCCCGTCTTGGTTTGCTAAAATTCCCTGTTACTCGCGCACCTCTATGTACGGATTCTTCTGTTGTCCTTCGCAGAGAAAAGGAAGCTTCCAAATGTTCTCCAGCTATTTCATCCAGAAAACGACTTGGTTCATTATAGCGCATCTTTCCAAACTGGTATCTGCTATTTGCAAAAGAAAGCGTTAGAAAATTTTCTGCTCTGGTGATCGCCACATAAAACAATCTTCTTTCCTCATCAATTCCTTCCATGGTATCTAAAGACATAAACGATGGAAACAATTTTTCTTCCATTCCAACAACAAAGATAGATTTGTATTCCAACCCTTTTGCAGAGTGAACAGACATTAATGTCACATAGTCCCCTGACGTTTTTGATTCATCATCCAGATCCGTTAGCAATGCAATATTCTGAATATAAGCCGCGAGAGATTTATCCGTCACATTCTCCCCTTCTCTCACCTCATCATTTTCTACAAAATCTTTTATTCCATCTAATAAAGAATTCATGTTTTCTAATCGATTCATTCCTTCTATCGTCGTATCATTCTTTAATGAATCCAATAATTTAGATTGCTTTGCAATATAACTTGCTACCTCATAAGCATTACTTGTTTCTGCCTTTTTCATAAAGACTTTCATCATGGCTCCAAAGTCAGCAATTGATTTTTTTGCTCTTGTACTTACTTCGGCAATAGCAAGACAATCCCACATAGATTGGTTCATTGCTCCAGCCATTTCATTAATTTTATCTATACTAGAGTTTCCAATTCCTCTCCTTGGAAAATTTATTATTCTACGAAGAGCTTCTTCATCACTTGGGTTTATCGTTAGCCGAAGGTAGGCTATCAGATCTTTTACTTCTTTTCTTTGATAAAATGAAAGCCCACCAAATACTCGATAATTAACATTGGAACGTCTAAGGTATTCTTCAAAAACTCTGGATTGCGCATTGGTTCTATATAAGATTGCGATCTCTGAATTTTTGAGATGATATCTATTTTTTTGTTCGAGAATAAAATCTGCAACTCTTTTCCCCTCTTCGTTATCGGTTACAGCTTTTATTACTTTTATTTTTTGTCCGGTTCCTTTATCGGACCAAATCTTTTTTTGGATTTGACGTTTATTATTACCGATCACTTCATTTGCTGCTTGAACAATATGATCCGTTGATCGATAGTTTTGTTCTAGCTTGAATGTTTTTAATGCTAAAAAATCTTTTTCAAAATCCAATATATTTTCGATCGTTGCTCCTCTGAACGCATAGATACTTTGTGCATCATCTCCAACAGCGCAAAGGTTTTCTG
The DNA here is from genome assembly GCA_964467425.1 of uncultured Saprospiraceae bacterium. Taxonomy (GTDB): domain Bacteria; phylum Bacteroidota; class Bacteroidia; order Chitinophagales; family Saprospiraceae; genus JAHDHW01. Next base: position 1,879 of record CAYXQH010000495.1, on the reverse strand, counting down.
AACTCCCCGGATATTTAACCATTTTTTTCAAAATAGAATACTGTAAATAATTAGTATCCTGAAACTCATCTACGAGAATGTATTTAAACTTTTTCCGGTATTTATCTAAAACATTATCTGGATTTTTATACCACAACACATAGAGTTGGTATAGTAAGTCATCAAAATCCATTGCTCCAGAACGTTTACATCTTGCCACATATTTTTGATAAATCTTATGCGTATGTGGTCGTTTACTTAAACGATCTTGCTGCATCAATTCTTGGTTTTCAGCATAAGCTCTAGGAGGGATGATATTACTTTTTGCTGAGGATATTCTAGATCGAATAGCGTTTATATTATAAACGTTTTTATCGAGATTCATTTCTTTCACGATTGCATTGATCAAACTTTTAGAATCATCACTATCATAAATGGTGAAGCTAGATTTATATCCTAATTTATCCGCTTCTACTCGTAGTATTCTTGCAAAAATAGAGTGAAAGGTTCCGGCCCAAACTTGATTTGCTCTGTCTCCTACTACTTTGGAGATTCGCTCTTTCATTTCCCGAGCAGCTTTATTGGTAAAAGTCAGTGCTAATATTTCCCAAGGTGCTGTACCTTGTTCTATCAAATGTGCAATCCGATAAGTCAACACGCGTGTTTTTCCAGAACCTGGACCTGCAACAACTAAGACTGGTCCTTCTGTATTGGTTACCGCTTGCTGTTGAACCTCATTTAATTCGCTCAGATATGAACCCATTATTCTAATTTTTCTATTTAATTATTCTCTTCTTCTAAAGCGTCCCAATATTCTACAGCTCTTCTCGTATGCGGAATACAAATGGAACCGCCTACTAAATTTGCAATTGCATAAACCTCATATATTTCATCTTTGGTCACACCTATTTCATGACAAGTTCCCAGGTGGTATCGGATACAATCATCGCATCTCAACACCATAGAAGCTACCAAACCTAAAAGCTCTTTTGTCTTAACCGACAAAGCTCCTTCCTGGTATGCATTTGTATCCAGATTAAAAAAGCGTTTTAGGACTTTATTATTTTGCCCTAAAATTTTTTCATTCATTTTAGCTCGGTAATCATTAAACTCTTTTACTTGCGACATTATATTTTTTATTTTAGATGACTAAACTTTTCCTCGATTTCGTAATCTCCAAATGGAGATAATTAATCGGAGTGCAAACAGAATTGTTACAATAACACCACCTACCCCAAAAAAAATCAACAATGATCGTATATAACTTATCATTGATTCTTGTTGTTCATATGGTAATTCTCCTACCACATTATTAAATCCCTCTTCGTCTAAATAAGTTTGGAAAAAATTAATTCCATTTACCAGATAAAGTCCTATAGGTAAGCATAAAAATACCAGAACTATTTTTAGAAACTGTTTTTTGGCTATGAAGGTGTGTTCTAGTAAAAACACATAGCGCGTAAATGTAACAAAAACAATGATAAAAATTATATTAAGTACTAAAAAAGGATAATTACTAACCTTGCTCACTATCGGATATAATACTCCTGCAGCAAGGATCAACGTAAATAACCACCAGACTAATTCAAGTTTAATTTGTAAGCTTTTACTTTTTTCCATTTCTTCATTTTAGGAATCCAAAGTTAATAAAAATGGCGTGGAGCTTAGTGTTCCTGAATTAGGAATTTGAATGTGGATCAAAGATTAGTCTTATGCGATGAAAGAAGGTATAAACGACAAAAAGCCCAGATCAACAAAGATCTGAGCTTTTATAATTTTGAGTTGGCGGCGACTTACTCTCCCACCTAAAGGCAGTACCATCAGCGCTGAAAGGCTTAACTTCTCTGTTCGGAATGGTAAGAGGTGATCCCTTTCGCTATAGCCACCAACAATTCTTTGT
>CAYXQH010000494.1:0-5009 GCA_964467425.1 uncultured Saprospiraceae bacterium | reverse complement strand
TTTGCCTGTTTTTTTACCCTCGCTATTTAAAATTTCAAGTTTCATGATCTTTACTTTTCTAAGATTATGAATCCTCCTTTATGACCAGGAATTGCACCTTGTATAAGGATTAGATTTTTTTCTGGAATAACTCTTAAAACACGTAGGTTTTTAGTTTTTACTCTAGTACCACCTGTACGACCACCCATTCTCATTCCTTTGAATACTTTCGCAGGATAAGATGCAGCTCCAATAGAACCCGGAGAACGCTGGCGATTATGCTGACCGTGAGTAGCATCATTTACTCCTTTGAAATTGTATCTTTTAACAACTCCCTGAAAGCCTTTACCTTTTGAGGTTCCAACTACGTTAATGATATCACCCTCTTCAAATAAATCTGCAGAAAAGACAGCACCAGGTTTGATTTCTTCTTCCTGATTCAAATCTTCTACAAAATCTCTGAATTCAACAACCTGTCTTTTAGGTGTTGTTCCAGCTTTTTTGAAGTGACCTTGAAGCGCTAAAGAAGTGTTTTTCTCTTTAGCATCAGCATAGCCTAATTGTACAGAGTTGTAACCATCAGAATCTTCGGTCTTTACCTGAGTAACGACACAAGGCCCTGCTTCTACAACAGTACAAGCTATATTGTTACCAGCGTCATCAAAGATGCTGGTCATACCTATTTTTTTTCCGATTAAACCGTTCACAATTATTTATAGTTTTAATTATGAATATCTAATTATATTCAGAACTCAATAAATACATCCCAATAGACAACCTTATAGTTACCTATGGATATATTCAGCGATTTCTGGTACGTTTTAAATATGAGTTAAACCATATCTAAAACTGATACTCTTTTTGTTAAAGAATCTTTTACGTCAATTTGACTTGAATATCTACACCGCTTGGCAGTTCCAGTTTTGACAGAGCGTCAACTGTTTTTTGAGTAGGCGTGTAAATTTCAATTAGTCTTTTATGTGTCCGAAGTTGGAACTGCTCGCGAGATTTTTTATTGACGTGCGGTGAACGCAAGACGGTAAAAATTTTCTTCTCACTTGGCAGCGGAATCGGGCCTGTGACAACAGCTCCGCTGTTGCGCACCGTTTTTACAATCTTCTCTGTTGACTTATCAACAAGGTTGTGATCGTAAGAACGTAATTTGATTCGAATTTTTTGATTCATTACCTAGTTTATTATTATCTAAGATTAGCGTCTTCGAAGCGAGTCCGAAGACGCTATCTAATTTAAGCTTTTACTGTGCCTTTAGCTTTCTCAATTACTTCTTCAGCAATAGATTTAGGTGCTGGAGCGAAGTGAGAAAATTCCATTGTTGAAGAGGCACGTCCAGAAGTGATCGTTCTTAAAGACGTCACATAACCAAACATTTCAGCAAGTGGTACATCAGCCTGGATAGCAACTGCTCCTCCAGAACGAGGTTCTTGTCCTTTTGGCAATCCTCTTCTTCTGTTAAGGTCACCAATCACAGAACCTACATAATCTTCAGGTGTCACCACCTCTAACTTCATGATTGGTTCCATTAAAACAGGTTTAGCTTTTGCTGCTGCTGCTTTAAAACCTTCTTTCGCACAAAGTTCAAATGCAATTGGTTTAGAATCCACCGCGTGCATAGAGCCATCAAAAACTCTAACTTTCATGCTATCTATATTATATCCAGCTAAGATTCCGTTAGCCATCATTGCATTGAAACCATCTTTGATTGGTTTTTGATAGTTTTTATCAATTTTACCACCAACGATTGCCCATTCGAATTGTAGCTTAGTCTTACCTGATTTATAATCGTCACTTTCTAAAAACTCTTCATCAGCAGGAGAAAGTTCGAAAGACATATCTGCAAATAATCCTGATCCACCAGATTGTTTTTTCAATCGTTCTCTATGCTCTACTTTAGTAGTTAATGCCTCTTTATAACTTACTTGTGGTTGTCCTTGGTTACATTCAACCTTAAACTCTCTTCTTAGACGATCGACAATAATCTCCAGGTGTAATTCACCCATACCACTAATAATGGTTTGATTAGTATCTTCATCATATCTTACCTTGAATGTTGGATCTTCTTCAGCAAGTTTTGCTAAAGCCATTCCTAACTTATCCAAATCTTTTTGAGTTTTAGGCTCAACAGCAACACCAATTACTGGATCCGGGAAAGTCATACTTTCCAATACAATCGGATTACTAAGATCACAAAGAGTGTCCCCTGTTCTGATATCTTTAAATCCAACACCCGCAGCAATATCTCCAGCTTCTACTCGATCAATCGGATTTTGCTTATTTGCATGCATCTGATAAATCCGAGAAATTCTTTCTTTATTACCAGAACGAGTATTTAAGATATAAGAACCTGCGTCTAACGCACCAGAGTAAACTCTGAAAAAACAAAGACGACCGACATAAGGGTCTGTAGCAATTTTAAACGCTAATGCAGCGAAAGGTTCGCCAACGTTAGGTTTACGCAATTCTACTTCGTCCGTTTTTGGATTCGTACCTTCAATCGCTTCTACATCAACTGGAGAAGGTAAGAAAGCACAAACAGCATCTAATAATGCCTGAACACCTTTATTTTTGAATGCTGATCCGCACATCATCGGGACGATGCTCATATCTAAAACTGCAGCACGAATAGCTGCACGCATTTCTTCAATAGTAATTGAATCCGGATCTTCGAAAAATTTCTCCATCAATGCTTCATCATACTCTGCAACAGCCTCTACTAATTTTTCGCGGTATTCTGCAACAAGATCCACCAAATCGTCTGGCACAGGTACTTCTTCATAAGTCATACCTTGTGTAGCGTCATCCCAGATCATTGCTTTACCAGTCAAAAGGTCTACAACACCTTTGAATGTTTCTTCTGCTCCGATTGGAATTTGAAGTGGAATTGCATTCGCACCTAATTTGTTTTTAACGTCATTAACAACGTTTAAGAAATCGGCACCAGAACGGTCCATTTTATTAACAAATCCAATACGTGGAACTTTGTAACGGTCAGCTTGACGCCAAACTGTTTCAGATTGTGGCTCAACACCAGAAACTGCACAGAATAATGCTACTGTACCATCTAGTACACGTAAAGAACGTTCTACTTCCACTGTAAAATCAACGTGACCCGGAGTATCAATAATGTTTACTGAAAACTCTTGATCAAGCCATTTCCAGCTTGTTTTAGTAGCAGCTGAGGTAATCGTAATTCCTCTTTCCTGCTCTTGTTCCATCCAGTCCATTGTTGCGGCACCATCATGCACTTCACCAATCTTATGGCTTAAACCAGTATAGTAAAGTACCCGCTCGGTAGTTGTTGTTTTACCTGCGTCAATGTGGGCGGCAATCCCTATGTTCCTTGTAAATTTGAGATCTTTTGCCATGATAATTACTTCTTAAAATCGCTTGTTATAATTTGTTGAAAAATATTAAACTCTAAAATGTGCAAATGCACGATTAGATTCTGCCATTTTGTGTGTGTCTTCTTTTCTCTTCACAGCGGCACCTTCACCTTTGCTTGCTGCAATTAGCTCGGAAGCTAATTTTTCAGCAATACCTTTTCCACTTCGAGCTCTAGAAAAACGAATCAACCACTTCATTCCAATAGAAATCTTTCGTTTTGCACGAATTTCTGTTGGAATCTGAAAAGTAGCTCCTCCAACTCGCTTACTTCTAACTTCCACTTGTGGCATAGCATTGTTTAAAGCTTTTTTCCAAATAGCATGCTCATCCTCTCCAGTTCTTTCTTTAATAATGTCCATTGCATGATAGAACCCCTTAAAGGCTGTTCCCTTCTTACCAGACAACATCAACATATTTACAAACTGAGTAACCATTGGATCTTTATATCTTGGATCCGGTTGAATGATTCGAACTTTTGGTTTTCTTTTACGCATTTTTCAAAAATGATTTATACACCTTAATATATGTATATAAAGGCGATCATAAGTATTATACTTTATTTTGGTCGTTTAGTTCCATATTTGGAGCGACTTTGAAGTCGATCAGTTACACCTGCTGTATCTAAAGCCCCTCTAACAATCGTGTATCTAACTCCAGGAAGATCTTTTACTCTTCCTCCTCTAATCAAAACAATAGAGTGTTCTTGTAAGTTGTGACCTTCTCCAGGGATATAAGCAATGACTTCTACCCCGTTAGTCAACCTTACCTTAGCTACTTTTCTAAGTGCTGAATTAGGTTTCTTAGGAGTCGTAGTATAAACACGAGTACACACTCCACGCTTCTGAGGACATGAATCTAATGCACGAGATTTACTCGCTACGACGATTTTTTTTCTGCCTTTCCTTACAAGCTGATTGATTGTAGGCATATTTTGATTTTTATATTATTTCGAAAATCTGCCTTGAACGAGCTTTAAACCTTGATTTTGAAGGTTTTCTGAACCCCGTAAAAGACCTCGCTTCTTAAGCGACTGCAAAGATAAGACTATTTTACTGTTATACAAACCTCCAGTCGAATTATTTAGCCATTTTTGAAAAAATATAACGGTAGCTTTCAGTTTAATTTTCATTGTTGCCAAAAAAAGGCTTTTTTTGTGCAAAAACACATGAAAACTGAAGTACGGAAAGGGCTTTATGAAGACTTACCAGCCATTTATTCGCTTGTAAAAGAGCTTGCTGTTTATGAAAAAGCAGGGGATCAGGTAACCGCAAGTCTAGCCGATTATCAAAACGATTTTAGTGCGGGTCTGTTTGAATGCTTGGTTGCAGAATCTGATGAGGGAATCATTGGTATGATGCTTTATTACATGACCTATTCGACCTGGAAAGGAAAAATGGTCTATTTAGAAGATTTTGTCGTTAATGAGGCATATAGGAAAAAGAAAGTTGGACAAATGCTTTTTAACGCTTTTCTTAGTGAAGCCGAGAATAAAAAGGCTCGCTTAGTAAAATGGCAAGTGCTCGACTGGAATGTTCCTGCCATTAAATTTTATGAAAAAAATAAAGCAATTATTGAAAAAGAATGGTGGAATGTGAAAATTTTTCTTCCTAACTAATTGATTTACAAAA
>CAYXQH010000493.1:0-5033 GCA_964467425.1 uncultured Saprospiraceae bacterium | reverse complement strand
CAGATATCGACACACGATTTATAAGCAATCTTTTTCAGGAGACAAGACAATGATTAGTCTTGATCAATTAAAAACCTTTGTCAATCTTGGTTTAAATTATTTAGAACATTCGATCAAGGCGAATAAGAGAAGTGACAGTTTGTACCATGCCTACAATCTAATGACGCTGGAAAATGATGCTGAAGTGTCTGTATCTTATTTAAGTGAAATGTTGGAAGGTCAGGTATCTGTTTTGAGTTCAGGCTATTTGTCATCCGAAGAGGCTTTGGAAGTTTTAGATGCGATGAAGCAGAGTAAGCTTTTTAGAGAAGACCAATACAGTTATATTTTATATCCGAATAAAGACCTTCCTGGTTTTATTCAAAAAAACAGAATCCCGGAAGAAGCTATTTCAAAAAGTTCTCTATTGACACAGCTGGTCAACAATGATAATACACAGCTAATAGAAAAAGATGTAAAAGGCCATTATCATTTTAATGGAAGTTTTAGAAATGCGGAGGATGTAAAAAAAGTTTTAATTGAATTAGAATCAACAGACCTTAGTAAATTAGTGGAAGCTGAACGGGCAATGATTCTTCAAACCTTCGAAGCCGTTTTTAATCATAAAGCGTTTACCGGTAGATCAGGAACTTTCTTTGGTTATGAAGGCTTAGGTTCTATCTACTGGCATATGGTTTCCAAATTACTATTGGCTGTTCAGGAATGTTGCCTAAGAGCAATAGAAGAAAATGCGGAAGCTGCAATAGTCGGTCGTTTATTAGAACATTATTATGAAATCAATGAAGGAGTCGGAGTGCATAAGCCGCCGCAATTGTATGGGGCTTTTCCAACAGACCCTTATTCTCATACACCGGCAGGAAGAGGTGCGCAACAACCAGGAATGACCGGTCAGGTAAAGGAAGATATCTTAAGCAGGTTTGGAGAGCTGGGCGTTTTTGTCAAAGCGGGTCAACTTTATTTTAATCCCTGTCTTTTAAGAAAAGAGGAATTCCTTTCCGAGTCGAAAGTATTTGATTTTGTAGATGTACAAACGGAGCAACATCAAATTACACTAAAAGAAGGTACACTTTGTTTTACCTATTGTCAGGTGCCAGTGGTTTATGAGATGGCGGATAAAAATAGTTTAGAAGTAATCTTTAAAGATAAAACGATCAAGAAGTTTGAAGAGATGAGCTTAGACAAAGAAACGAGCCAACAGGTTTTTGATAGACTAGGCACTGTTATACAGATTAATGTTCAATTAAATAAAACAGACTTACGATGAGAATATATAATTTCTGGTTAAAAGTAGGAACGGTGCTATTGTTTTTGACGCTCTGTTTTTCTTGCGGTCAAAATCAAAGTTCAGAGTCAGAATCGGAAACCACGGCTAGAAAAGAGTTGGCGCCGAAAGATATCTTAGGGAATCCAGATTATTTAGCCATATCTTACGGTGGGTATAGAGCAAAGTCTCGAGATATTCAACCCACTAAAGAGCAATTGAAAGAGGACATGCAAATCCTTCATAGGATGGGGATCAAAATATTGCGAACCTATAATGTGCATTTGCCCCACGCTGAAAATGTACTGGAAGCTATTCATCAATTAAAAAAAGAAGACCCCTCCTTTGAGATGTATGTCATGTTGGGCGCCTGGATCAACTGCGAAAATGCCTGGACAGAAAATCCGAATCATTATGCAGAGGATGTAGCCGGAAATACAAAAGAGATCGAGCGTACCATTGAGCTGGCTAATCAATATCCGGATATTGTAAAAGTCATCGCTGTTGGAAATGAAGCGATGGTAAAGTGGGCTGCGAGTTACCATGTACAAGCTGGCGTCATTTTAAAATGGGTGAATCATTTACAAAACCTCAAGCAGACCGAAAAATTACCAAAAGATATTTGGATTACAAGTTCGGATAATTTTGCAGCTTGGGGTGGGGGAGGACCGGAATACTTTAAAGAGGATTTAGAAAATTTAATTAAGGCGGTAGATTATATATCTTTACACATATACCCGATGCACGAAACCCATTACAATCCTGAATTTTGGGGCGTGTTTGAAGGCGAGGAGGATCTGACCGATGTAGAAAAAATTAATAAGGCTATGATTCGAGCAAGAGATTTTGGAATTAGTCAGTATGAAAAAACAGCGGCCTATATTCAAAGCTTAGATATCGACAAGCCAATTCATATTGGCGAAACAGGTTGGGCGAGCTCATCTAATGGCTTTTATGGTGGGAAGGGTACAAAAGCAACGGATGAATATAAAGAAGGGATTTATTATGCATTGATGCGGGAGTGGACGAATAAAAACGGCATGGCTCTTTTTTACTTTGAAGCATTTGATGAAGTCTGGAAAGATGAAAATAATCCGGGCGGATCTGAAAACTACTTTGGTCTATTTACAATCGATGGCAAAGCAAAATATGCCATTTGGGATTTAGCAGAGCAAGGAGCTTTTGATGGTTTAGGTAGAGGAGGAATTGCAATAACAAAAACTTACGGTGGGGACAAAGAAGCTTTGCTAAAAGAGATTGAACTTCCTCCTTATAAAACAACAGCATTAGAAACGGAAAAATAGTTTTTGACCAAATTAAACAAACAAACGAAAATGGAAGGAACGAAAGGATTAGTTACAGGAAACGTACAAGAGATAGAGAAGACACCAATGGTGCAAAAAATTGCCTTCGGAGTAGGGATGTTGGCCAATCAAATGTTTCCTGCTGCACTGGGAGTATTCATGATGGTTCTGGTTCAAAATTTAGGTTTTTCTCCTGTTTTATGGGGATTAGCATTCTTTGCTCCCAGAGTTTTTGATGCCATATTAGATCCTATGATGGGGTTCATTTCTGATAACACCAAGTCAAGATGGGGACGGAGGAGACAGTATGTTTTTATTGGTGCCTTGGTTATGGGAGTTGCCTATGCATTTATGTGGCAACTGTATCCTGAAAATGGCGTTGACTACAACTTTACTTATTTTATGATTTGGTCCTTTGTCTTCTATATTGGCCTCACCATATTTGGTGTTCCCTATGTTGCAATGGGTTATGAAATGAGTCCGGACTTTAATGAGCGAACCCAGATCATGGCTATAGCTCAATTTATTGGTCAGTGGGCATGGGTGATAGTGCCTTGGTTTTGGGTGATTTTTTATGACCCTGCCTGGTTTGAAGGACCTGAAGCAGCAGTAAGAGAAACCTCGATCTGGGTGGCTGCAATTTGTACATTATGCGCTATAGTGCCTGCTATTTTTATAAAAGGAAAATCTACATTAAATGACCCTAACCTGACTCCTTTAAATAGCGGCAATATATTGAACAGTCTTCGCAAAATTAAAAATGGCTTTTTCGAAGCTTTTAGAATTAAGCAATTTAGAAAATTATGTTTAGCTACTTTTTTAATTTTTAATTCTTTTAATACCATTGCAGCTTTTTCATTTTTCATCATTGTGTATCATATGTTTGAGGGAGATCCCGGAGCTGCAGGATACTGGCCAGCTTTGCATGGTAGTGTTGGAGCATTGATTACGACCTTCCTGGTTATTCCAATTGTGGCGAGAATTGCAAAAATCTTTGGAAAGAAAAAAACTTTTATGATTTCGCAGGGGATTTCAATTATCGGATATATTCTTTTCTGGTTTTTGTTTGTTCCTGAAAAACCGTATCTATTTTTATTCGCTTTACCATTCTTTTCATTTGGTATTGGAAGTCTATTTACATTAATGATGTCGATGACTGCGGATGTATGTGACCTGGATGAATTAAATACGGGAAAGCGAAGAGAAGGTATTCTGGGAGCGATTTATTGGTGGATGGTAAAATGGGGTTTTGCAGTTGCCGGATTATTGAGTGGATTAATAATGGCTTGGGTGAGTTTTACACCTGGAGCAGAGTCACAACCTGAAGGAGCTGTTACTGGCATGCGATTATTTTACACCATATTTCCAATCGCAGGAACCTTATTAGCCATGTATATCATGCGAAATTATGAACTTACTGAAGAATACGCTAATGAAGTTAGAGCTAAATTAGCCGCGAGAAAGAAAGCAGAACAAGCCGAGCCAAAGTTAGTTGAGAAGAGCTAAGAGGTTAAGGAGAGTTAAGACGCTTAAAGCTTAGCTCTCCTTAACGTTAACCTCTCAATTTCTTACTTACTTCGGCAACACCACCGAGTCTATTACATGCACTACTCCGTTTGATTGAAAAGCGTCGTAGACAGAAACATTTGCAACGCTTCCGTTCTCATCTTTTAAAATAACATTTCTGGAGCCATTCATCATCGCAGTAAGCTTGTCTCCGCTTACCGTCTTCAAAACCGCTTTTCCATGCCCATCTTTGATCGCATCAATAATAGACGCTGCGTCGTGTTTTCCAGGAACAACGTGATATGTCAAAACTTTTGTTAAGGCTGCTTTATTGGCTGGTTCTAATAAAGTAGAAACCGTTCCTTCTGGTAAATTTTCAAAGGCATCATTTACAGGTGCAAATACAGTAAACGGGCCATCGCTCTGTAACGTGCTGACCAAATCAGCTGCTTTTACCGCTGCCACGAGTGTCGAAAGTTCATCTGCTTGAACTATATTAGAAACAATATCCTTATGTGGATTTATTTCAGTATCACCGATCGTTGTCTTAGGAGATTTAGAATTCCAGGAGGAAGAACATTGTGCTTGAATAGCGTTTACAAAAAAGAGACTGAATACCATCGTACTAAAAATCGCAATTAGCTTTTTCATTGATTAAGTTTTTTTCGTTCTTAGAACGTGTGTGGAATGAAAAATATGTAGTACCGAAAAATCTTTGATTTTAAGGTGCAAATGTTTTGAAATTCCATTGCTGCACAGGAAGCTAAGAACCAGTTAAAAAAAAGGTTTAGAAATTATTAAAAAACAAGGCCTTGTAAATTTGAATTCGAGATACATACGAGGGAAACTTGAGTTTGGATAATGTAACTTTTCGCTATGAAAGTGAAGAAGAAGCCAACATATTGCAAAATATTTCCTTGGAGGTTAAAGCAGGGCAAACAGTGGCAATTGTCGGTCGTAGC
>CAYXQH010000492.1:0-5039 GCA_964467425.1 uncultured Saprospiraceae bacterium | reverse complement strand
TATCCATTGGAATCAAATAAGAATAAGATAAACCAACTGAAGTAGAATTCAATTGCGCCAAACCTTGTGTATTGTGAAAAAGACTAATCCCAATTCCGCTTCGAATATAGGGTTCCTGAATCTCGGCTGTAAATCCATAGGTTCGAAAGCCTTGATCGACATTTACCCATTGCAAACGGGAAACGCCTGCAACGCTGACACCGTTTTCTAAACCTGTAAACGCCGGATTTAAATAAATGCGGTTCGCATAAAATTGAGAGAAGCTAGGATCTTGAGAAAAACTACTAATACTAATTAATAAACACAGAAGTGTAAAGAATCTTTTCATGGTTGCTCGATGGTTTAAATGTGCAATTGGGGGAAAGGATAAATAGCGAATGAAAAGAGGGGAATTCTAGACTGTAGTTTATTGGATTGGATCTCGGTTGAGTTTTCAATATGTAAAGAAAGAGAAGTAGTTCTTTGTAAAAAAGAATACAAACTGTGACACGATAATTTGTCATAAAAACGAACATATATTATTTAAACACCCTATATCTTTTATTTTAATGAATAGCTTTGACTAAAGAAGAATTTGTAAACTTACCTACCTTTTCTTAGGATTCTTAGCAATTTTCAACTTTACACATCTTAAAACCAGTATAATCTAGCGTAAAGATTTAATAAAACTGTGACAAGAAAAGAACAAATATGTTTTGAAATTTTATAAAAAAAAAGCCATCCTGATTAATCAGGATGACTTTTAATTTTATTTGTTGTTGAGAAATATTTTAAAATCTTTAATGAATAATAAGTTTAGAGACATATTCTTTATTATCCTCTGCAATAACTCGAACAAAGTAATAGCCAGGTGTATAAGTACCTTTTTCTATTGCGTACTCGTCTACACTCAAACCTTTTTTGTTGAGCATTTTCTTACCTGAAATATCGTGGATTATGACGGTATTAATTTTCAGTCGAATATTGTTCTTATCAAAAAGTTGTACGGTAGCTTTTTCAACCATCGGATTTGGGAATACTTGTAATGTTGCACCATTCCCGTCTGCAAGATCAGGGCGTGGTTCCTCACCAATAATATTAGTAACTGTATTGGTATGGATTGGATCATTAGCATCAAAAAATATTCTAGCATTATTGTCAATCGTAGTTCCATCCTCTAAACTTCGAATTGGTTTAATCTTGAAATTAATAAACCCATTACTTTCTACTACATTTGTTGTACTATCAACCAGGTTAATATTTTCGAAAGTCCAAATCAATTTATTTCCATCTTCGACATCTAGTCTATACGTATGAGATGTTGCTCCCATAACTAATGTTTCAATATCCAACTCTTCCGGCAGCTCATCTATCACTCTTACTGTTGAAGCAGATGCATTACCAACATTTTGGAATCGAATGGTATAAAATAAATCCTGATCATTATCAATATAACCTTCCGGGCTTACCAAAATATCATTTGGATCAAAAGAGCCTACAGCTTCATCTGAAGTATCATCGTTATTATTCGATAAAATAGTCTCCGTTTCATCGGTTGTAATAGATGCGGTCACTTCAATGATCTCCCCTACTTCAGTTTCACTAGAAACATGATCTTTTACAAAAATGGTAAAACATTCTCCTATTGCTAAATCTCCGATATTCCAAGTTGCGGTCTGCCCTTGATAAGTATCCCATGGAACGGAACTTTCTAATAAGGTAATACGCTCATCCACTACCAGTTCAATGATTACATTTGTAGCAGTAATGGTCCCGTTATTACAGTACTTAACTGCAATTAGGTTATCTGAGCCAATTCTATGTGGTGTGTTAGAAATTTCAATAGACACATCTGCCTCTGGATCAATAGCTGTATTTGCAAAATCATTTCCACAATAAGACTGTCCCATTTGCTGAACATCTACTACCAAACTAGATGTACATGTAGGTGTAGGTGTCCATAAATCATTAGCTACTTGTTCTAAAGTGTAAACATCAGGCGTAACATATAAGGAATAAGACCCATCATCGGCAGTCGTAATAGTTCTATTACCTGGCTGAACTAAGATTTCCATATTTGGAATACCCGGCTCATCGTTGTCTTGGACACAATTTCCATTTTCATCATAATATGCAACTCCACAAATCTCCCCTCCTTCATCCTCTACAATTGTTCTACAATCATTCACTTCCATATCCGTTACTATTTGTTTGTAACCAGATGGCCATTCAATGATTAATGAATCAATCGAAGTAGCATCACCCAGACCTATAAGATTTTTAAGATCGTTTTGACCTCCAATACCTCCTCCGGTTTGACTGGAAATTTCTCGCATTTGCCAAATCGACTGCCCATAAACGGTGGCTTTAAGATGGATCTTAGCACCGATAGCCGATTTATTAGAATTGGTTCCAACTAAAACGATGCATGCTTTATTTTGACATCGTCCCCGGCTGTTTAAAAACAAATTACTTCCATCCATATCTCGGTTCGCAACAAAGAGATCCAAATCTAAATCATTATCGATATCTGCCCATGCAGCACCAAAAGAACATTCTTCGTTTTCTGTAATTCCATTCGTTAATTTAGTAAAGGTACCGTCACCGTTATTCGAATAAAGAAAATTATGCGAATCATTATCATTACTAACAAATAAATCAAGATCACCATCATTGTCATAATCTCCCCATGAAGATCCATGAGAATGACCACCATCATTTACGATTGCTCCAGTAGTAACTTTAGCAAAGGTTCCATCTCCATTATTTTGATATAAAAAGTTATCTTGATTTCCAGCATTCGAAACGAAAAGATCTAAATCACCATCGTTATCATAATCCCCCCAGCTCGCACCTACAGAATTTCCTCCATCTGAAACTACAGGATCTGATATAATTTTTTCGAAATTGCCATTCCCTGTATTTTTATACAAACTGTTATTTTCATTATTAATATTCGCTACGAATAAGTCAATCAACCCATCATTATTATAATCCCCCCAATGTCCGGTCAATGAAGAACTAGATTCTAAGGAAGGAACAGAAGAGCTTTCATCACTGAATGTTCCATCTCCATTATTACGATACAAATGATTAAAACGTGTCGAAAAATAGTCTGCTACAAACATATCTAAATACCCATCGTTATCATAGTCCGCCCAAGTAACACCATGAGAATATCCATTATAGTTAACAATAGGATCATTCAGAATTTTTGTAAAACTTCCAGATCCATCATTTCTATACAACCAATTGGTAAAACCAATATTATTAGCAACAAATAAATCAAGGTCACCATCATTATCATAGTCCCCCCAGGTTGCCCCCAATGAAGTGGCAGCATCGGTTACAATCGAACCGCTCGTCACTTTAGTAAAGGTTCCATTTCCATTATTATGGTATAGACGATTAGGAATATCAACTCTGTAGTCTGTAACAAATAGATCTACATACCCATCACCATCATAGTCTCCAAATGCCATCGCCCAATCATCGCCATTATCATCTAAACCAATTGAACCTGTCGGCTCGAATTTAGCATTTGGATCAACAATTAAAGATAGTGTCGGCAATGCAGTACCACATGGACGATCTCCGCCTATTTCAATTTTCAAAAAGTCACCAGGTTTGAATTCCGCATCGAGGTTGATATTAAATTTCAACTTCACGATATTTGAGCTAATATCAGTTATCCCAACTAATCCATTCTCTCCTATGATATCATCCATATCTGCTCCCGTAATTGTATACACTCCATTACTTACAACTGGATCGGTAATAGAAGAATAAGTTCCATTATTAGGGTATAGCACTTGAGCAGTCCCTGGGATAATATCTATTGTCTGATTATCTGGTAATTTTATATTTACAAACAGGTTCTCAACATTAGCTAATTTTGAGCTTAACATTTCTAATTCGATAGACATTTCATCACCACATTCATCTGCTGATAGTGTCTCACTTTTAAACTTCACTTGTAGCTGAGAAGGCTCTGGAACAATATAAAGCATCAGTTCCTCGGATGGACAAGTGTACGCTGCTAAAGAAGTGGGGTAGCCATTACAATCATATCCAGAAGTCACTTTAATTTCAGTCGTCATACAAGCATTATAGTCCGCTGTAACCTGAAGGTTTTTAATCTCATTAATACTCATATCTCCTAATTGGTAAAAACCATTCACAGATGTCATCACCTCGTCTGTATCTAAATTCTTAACTTCTACAATAGTAATATGACTACCAATATAATCCAGGTATACCCAGTTATTGTTTGTATTAGCATTCGTGCTTTTTACTTTTAAATCCCAGCTAACTGTTGGGCTAGTTGCCTCCTGAGTTGGCAAAGGCGTTGTTACCTTTATATCTCCACGGTAGTATTGTAGATAATCTGCGGTGTAAGCATATTCTGTTGTTTCACTTCCACCTAAAACATCATTTTCCTGAAAGGTAAAATACCATTTCATTGGTAAGTTAGCCACTTCGTTTACATTACAATCAGGCTGAACTTCTATAGACACCCTTCCTCTGAACCCATCATCAGATAAGTTTAATGTTCCGCCATTTTGTACATGATAATCTTCTAAATTAAAATAATGTTGTACACCATCAATACTTGAAGGGGTGATTGCACTTGTTTCTTTGGTAGAGGCATTGGTATATCTTGTCCGCCATTGCTCTACTGTTCCGCTTACAAAACTATAGCCTTCCGGTATTTCAACTCGAAGGTTTTTCACATTAGCCCAGTTTCTATATTCATAAGGGAACATATTACCACCGTTGTAACTTGAACAACACACACCAATACTCATGTAATAATTTTGAGAAATCGTTTTAGTACATGTTTTTACATTATACTGTTCAGAGTTATATTGAAAAAAGTAATAGCCAACGAGAGTAAAGTTTCCATTCCAATCATTACACTGAAACTTCGCTCCATTCGGTGTATCACTAACATAAAAGTCATTTTGAATTGTCACCTGCTCTGCCATTCCACCCGGATTATCTTTCACTCGATATGTTGCTGTCAAGCTTACTTGATCATCTTGCTCCATCACAAAACC
>CAYXQH010000491.1:0-5049 GCA_964467425.1 uncultured Saprospiraceae bacterium | reverse complement strand
CGAAGCATGGATTAAATAGATATTAAAGAATTAAACTATTTAGAGTTTTTGATGTTTTGAACATCTTTTCTAATGTCTTGTGCAAGTGCTTTAAGTGCCTGCATTGCCCCTCTTACTCTTGTTCCTGCAGCATTATTTCCACTGTCATAAAACTTTGAAAAATCCTCTTTAGAAGCTTCGACTGCATCCAATAGTTTCTGATACTGATCCATGTTAGTTATTTTATTAGTTAACAAATAGTATAAAGGGCTATGCTTTGAATTAGCCCTCTGGGGGCAAATATAGCAAGTATATTGAAAAACCAACGCTTTTAAACCTAAAATTGACTAACAATAACGATTAAAACACCCCTTAATAATGCTTTAGTAATATACTTACGTGTTTTGAGGCGCTTTTAGGCAGAATTTTATGGTTTTCAGACTACATTTAAAAGTTATAAAATTGGCAGTTTTTCTCTTTTTTATAGCCTTATTTATAAAAATATAAGCTCATGTTGCATAAAAAAAGCGCTATAATTGCTTCCATTTTCATATCTTGGGAAATCATCATATTAATTTTTTAAGAGCACATATTACTAGCTTTTTTTAAGTTTCTATACTCTCTTTTTAGACAACAGATGGTAGCAAAAAGCGTTATTGATTTAGAAAAAGCTAAAAGCAAACCCGTTTAATGGATATCTACACTAGAAAATCAAGGTGGAAAATATACCTTGCAATTGCAGGGATTATCATTGTTGCAATTTCGATGTTTTACACTAAATATCTTGCGGATAATTTAAGAGGAGAAGAAGAAAAGAAAGCAAAGAATTGGGCAACTGCTGTAATTTTGATTGGAGAGATGGATGATGAAGACACCGATGATATAACATTACATGGTCAAATTATATCTTCGAATACCACAATTCCTGTCATCTTGGTGAGTGATACGGAGGCCGAATTTGAAGGACGTAACTTTGGAGTAGATCGAGATACGAACATGGTCTTCTTGGCAGGGGAAGTAGAAAAACTAAAAGAGGAAGGTGTAAAACCCATTCCGCTTTATGGAAGTAACCTTTATTATAAAGAATCCACCCTTCTTCGTTTATTAAGATATTTACCCTTGGTTCAATTTATTTTGATTGCTGCATTTATCAGCTTCGGGTATATCGGCTTTAGTTCTTCCCGACGAGCAGAGCAGAATAGAGTCTGGGCAGGAATGGCCAAAGAAACAGCGCATCAATTAGGAACGCCTATTTCCGCGATAATTGGATGGATTGAACATTTAAAAGCAATTCGACCCGATGATGAAGAAATATTAGAAGTAAGCGAGGAATTGCATAATGATGTAATGCGACTTGACTTAGTAGCAGATCGTTTTTCTAAAATTGGAGCAGAACCAAAACTCGAAAAGGTCAATATCTATGAAGAACTTGAATCTTGTCGGGTATATATGGAGCGAAGAGCGCCTCGAAAGGTTGAATTTGAATTTCCAGGTACAGTAGCTTCTCCATTATTTGTTAAAATCAATGCCCATCTTTTTGATTGGGTCATTGAAAATCTACTTAGAAATGCCTTGGATTCTATGGGTGGAACGGGTAAAATCTCTGCAAAAGTTACCTCAGAAAAAGAACATGTTTTGATCAATATAAGCGATACAGGGAAAGGAATTCCTGCTTCTAAGTTTAAAACAGTCTTTCAGCCCGGTTTTACTACAAAAAAGAGAGGTTGGGGATTAGGGCTTTCACTAGCAAAAAGGATCATTAATGAATACCATTCTGGCAAGATTTTTGTCGCTAAATCAGTGATAAATGAAGGAACTACATTCACAATAAAACTCCCACAGGAATTGTAACGTGATCGCCGAATCAACAGATAAAAAAACTTTCTTTAGAGGCTTAATCTTCACTACGCTGGTATTGCTATTTCAACTAATAGCAATAATTCCCGTTTTTTCTTCCAATTTATCCGACTTTTCTTCTTTAAAAAATCCACCAGATTTTACCGTAACAGTTATCGATGGGGCAACAAATGATACGCTTTTTGGTGTAACTGTAGTTAATTTGACTAAAAGTGCTGAGGGTACTTTAATAGGAGGATCCACAGATATTAATGGTCAGATTGTTCTTAATGACCCTGCTCACTCGGATGAGTTTGAGTTCTCTTATACGGGCTATATGGACACAAAAGTAGCTTTCCACAAAATAAGGGCCGACAAATGGGTTGTAAGAATGTTTGAAGGTGCTACCGTTCTTGAAACAGCGGTAATTGTTGGTAGAACGGAAAAATCAGAAGATGAAATTCCTAATGCAACAAAAACAATTGATAAACGGACTATCGCAAATCTAAATGCACAAAATTCGGCGGACATTTTATGGGATGCCGGCGCTTATATACAAAAATCTCAGATGGGTGGAGGAAGCCCGATTTTAAGAGGTTTTGAAAGTAACCGAGTATTGCTCGTCGTGGATGGTGTTCGGATGAATAATGCGATTTATCGAAGTGGGCATTTACAAAATAGTATTTCAATTGATAATTCTATTCTAGAACGCGCAGAAGTGATATATGGTCCTGGAAGTCTAATGTATGGGAGTGATGCACTTGGGGGAGTTGTTCATTATAGAACCAGAGATCCTAAATTGCATCTCAAACCTGACGGTAAGTATTATCAATTTACAACGAATGCTTTTACTCGTTTTTCTACAGCAAATAGTGAGAAAACAGTTCATATCGATATGGACTATGGTACAGATACCTGGGGATCTTTGACAAGTGTTACCTATTCGGATTTTGGAGATTTACGATCAGGTAGTAAACGACCAGATGGTTATGAAGACTATGGAAAAAGAAAGTTTTTTGTTTATCGTAGCGAAAATGTAGATCAAATTATTCAAGGTGATCCGGATCTCCAACGAGGAACGGCTTACGATCAGATAGATCTATTGCAAAAAGTAAAATTTCAACCAAAAGATGATTTATACTTTGTAATGAATCTTCAATATTCAACGTCTAGTAATGTTCCAAGATATGATAATTTGACAGATACACTTGGTGCAGCAGATGAATTGAAATGGGCAGAGTGGTATTATGGACCACAACAGAGAATGTTAGCTTCTTTAAAAATGAAGGTGGAAAGACCTACGGCTCTTTTTGACAAATCAACAATTATTGCTGCTTTCCAACGTATTGATGAAGATCGATTAAAAAGAAAATTTCGTAAGACACATCGAACTTTTAACTTAGAAAATGTCTTTGTGTACTCCTTCACAGGAGACTTCGAAAAATACTTAGGTAGTAATAAATTACATACTTTTTCATATGGGGTTGAAGGATCCTATAATCAAGTGGATTCTAGAGCAGGTAGAATGAACCTTAAAACTGGGAATGTAATTTATGACGAGCTTACTAGGTATCCAAGTGCTGGAAGTAGTATGCTTACTTATGCTGGATATGCTTCCTATAACTGGCAGAATAAAAGTAAAACTCTGAATTTTAATTTTGGTGGAAGGTATACTAACAATGAAATTAAATTTAGTTACCTCGGTTCTGATGCGCAAATTATTGATTGGCCTGAGGAGTATTATCAAGGCTTGGTTATACCTAATAGTGCGGTTACCTGGGGAATTGGTTTGACTTATAAGTCTAAAGATAATTGGCAGTTTAAAGGAAATACCTCTACTGCTTTTAGAGCGCCAAATCTGGATGATCTCGCTAAAGTTCGACCTAAAAACGGAAAAGCTACTGTGCCTAATCCTAGCTTACAGCCAGAGTTTTCGCTTAATTATGAAGCAACACTTGGTAAGCAGATTGGTAAGTTAGACGATAATAAAAAAGGGAAATATGTGCTATTAAGTGCAACAGGATTTTATACTGAATTGACCGATGTAATTGTACGTGAAAAAGGCGAATTGCCAGATGGAAGTACGACGATCATTATTGATGATTCACCACATGATGTGCAACAGAATTTCAATGCAGGCGAAGGATTTGTATATGGTGCTTCAGGAAATTTAAAATTCAATTTTAATAATCGATTGATTTTTAAATCAGGTATAAACTATACCTACGGAAGACGAGCCTATAAAGATATTGAATTGGCAATGGATACTTTATTGCCTTTAGATCACATTCCTCCTGTATATGGTAGAGCGAGTTTGACGTTTCAGACAGAAAGACTTCGATTGGAAGGATTAGTACGATTTAATGGCTCAAAGGCAATTACCGATTATGCGATAAACAGCATTGAGTATGATCCTTTGAATCGGTGTTATATTTTCGATAGAGAAGGACTGTCAGATAATATAGAGCATGGCTTAATCAATCATAATCCCTCTGACCCTTGTCAGTCAATCTATGAAGGACTGCCTTCCTGGGTGACTTATAACTTATATGCCAGCTATAAGTTTAGTAAAGGCTTTAGTATCAATGTTGGTGTTGAAAATATTACAGATATTCAATATCGTAACTTCGGATCGGGGATTAGTGCTCCAGGTAGAAACTTCAGTATAGCTTTCCGAGGGAGTTTTTAATAAACTTTTATCGCTTTATTCTCATCGACCCACTGACTCCATTTTTTATTATAGGTATGAACTTTAAAAACCGGGTGGTTTAAATTATCTACAACCGTATAGCCCTGATTTACCCATTCGAAAATACTACCGAATAAATTGTAGACATTCGTGTACCCCATCTTTCGAAGTTTCTTTCCAATCTTTTCGCTACGATAACCTACAGAGCAATACAAAACAATCTTTGCATCTTTTGGAATAGATGCCATCGCTTTTTTATCAAATTTCTTATAACCAATATATTTTGCATCCTGGATATGACTGATGTCAAATTCTTCTTTTTCTCTGGTGTCGAGAATGATGTAATCCTTTTTGTTTTTATGTAATTCCTGAACGCTTAAGACAGGGACAGAAAAGTCAATAAGTTGTGTAACTTTTGCATCAAATTTTTCATTGGAAAGATGTGGTCGATCAGCAGGCTCCTGTGCACAGCTTGTCGAAATAAAAAGAACTAAAAGGAATAAAGATTGAAAAAATTTCATACTCTGAATATTTGAACTCTTAAG
>CAYXQH010000490.1:0-5058 GCA_964467425.1 uncultured Saprospiraceae bacterium | reverse complement strand
TGTATCCTTGATACAAACATATACTGGTTGATGTTCTTGGTTTTATCACCATTACGCAATGGGTCGCAGGTTCGATTCCTGCTTAGTCTTTCAGGCTATCTGTTCAAAATTTGTTAGTATTAGATTAGGCCCTGGCTATTTAGCCGGGGTTTTTTATTTTTCAAAAAAATGCATAAAACAGAGTACCAATTTATAGTTAGAAGTACTAAGTCTTTAATAAAGACGAAACAAAGACAAAATACCCCTGAATGATCTATCGTACATTCCAAAAGATTCCATACATTTGATTAGAGTATCTTTAAACATACTTTTAGCTAAATATTACAAAACTTATGGGTGGATTTCAAAATGACGAAGCATTGATCAGGGCATTAAAAGGTAGTCGAATAGAGATGAACAAAGCGGTTAATTGGATACTAAATGAATCTAATTGGAGGGACGCAGTAGGTATTTTAATTCGAAAATTTCAAATGAATCTGGAAATTAAAAACGAAGTATTTTATGAAGGTTTGACTGCCTTAACTATTAATGTTCGAAAACAAGAATTTAAAGGAGATAGCCAATTAAAAACCTATTTTGAAGGGATTTGTAAAAACATTTTAAAAACCAGACTGACGAAAAAGAGTAGAGATGCAGAGCGTTTTGTCTTAATGGATACTACGCAAATGGCTCAAAAAGAAAAAGTGGATCAACGAGATATAGAAGAAGTAGAAAGACAGACCGAAATTCAATCTACATTAAGAAGTTTGATCAGCAAATTAGGAGAAAATTGTAAAAAGGTGCTGGGCTATATTGCGCTGGGATTTTCGATGCGAGAAATAGCTGAAAAAGTGAGCATGGAGCGACAGTCCGTCAAAAATAAAGCCTTTAAATGTAGGAGCCAGCTTCGTGAACTGGCCTCGTCCAATCCTGCTTTGATGAGCCAAATCAAAAACTTGATATGAAAAACTTTGATAAAATTGAAAAATACCTGAATGGAGAAATGGAGGCGGAGGAGAAAGTACTATTTGAGGTATTAATAAAGGAGGATAAAGCATTGGCGACTGAAGTGGAACTTCAAAGAGCAGAGTCTGTCGCTTTGGAGGGATTGGCTTTTGATCTTTTAAAAGAAGATATAGCGGGAATGGATCAAAAGAAAGAGGAAGAATCTGAAGATAAGATTGTCCCTTTAAAAAGAAGGAGAAATTATATTAGTATCCTGGCAATCGCAGCTTCTATTGCCTTTTTATTAATGGCAGGGTACTATTTATTAAAAGATAAAAAGGATGCTCCGCCGGAGATTGTAGAACAACCGAAGATTACCCCAGAGACAGATCCTGATAATAAAAAGGAATTGCCAGAGGAACTAAAAGAGGATAAAGAGCAAATTGTTCAAACGCCAAAAGAGGATAAACCAAAACCTCCAAAAGAAATTATACCTGACTACAGAGGTATTGCTATGGCTACTCGGCCAGCTGATTTTGTAACCAATGTCAGAGGGAAATATACAGCTGATGCTGAAAACCCGGAATGGGAAAATATTGTCGAAAATTTTGAACAAAAACAATATGACCAATCGATCCAATTAGTGGATGCCCTTTCAAAAGAACACGACTTTTACTTTGATGGCCAACAATTAAAAGCGGAAAGTTTACTTCTTTCTGCTAAGTATAAGGAAGCAAGTAAAATATATAAATCTTTGATTCAGGACGGCGATGAATTTCAAAAAGACGTTTATGAAATCGACCTTTTAACTAGCCTAGTCGCTCAGTTGCCTGCCACCAAAAAACAAGTGGACGATCTTTTTAATACCATCATTACCAACACAGATCATACCTATGGTGATGATGCCAAACGAATTCAGGATGCCTTAAAAAAAGCAGGCTATTAAACGTACTCTTAGTTCTGCATTTTAGTCATATCGCCAATCCCTACAAAAGCTGCCCAGAAAAAGGGATGTGCCTTAAGTCCCTTATTCGATTCAATAAATTGTAACTTGGCATCTTGAAGCGCTTCACTTTTAGATTTTCCACTATTTAAGTTCTTATAAAAATGCTCCATGATGACACCGGTACTTTTATCATCAACACTCCAATGAGAGGTTATAATACTTTTTGCACCCGCGTAGGCAAAAGCCCTTGCCATACTGATGATCCCTTCTCCTTTTTGCAATTTTCCATAGGCAGTCCTACAAGCACTTAACACAACCATATCGGCATTGAGCGGAATATTATAAATGTCCCGGATAAATAATTTTTCGTATTTGTTTTCATCGGTTGGATCACCGAAAGCGAGGTAAGCATAATCACCGACTTTATCATCTGCTATACCGTGAGTAGATAGATGTAAAATGCGATAATCAACTGCCTTTTTTACAAAATTCTCTAAGGTAGCTTCTTTGCCTAGCCATTGATCACCGGTCGTGATTTTTGCCACTTTTGCAGCTTCATCACCACTAAAAGGCAAGGCGTTTAAGGTGTCGCTTCGCAAGGCGATTAAATCTAGTGAATCAACTCTGGCAATGGTCGCTGCAATATCTCCCTTAAAAAAAGGAGCAATAGATAGAGCTTTCTTTGTTGCTGGTCTGGGATGCCGTCGTTGGGTCATTTCCTGTAATAAAGTAGCAGAATAACAATAACTGATATTGTGCTTTTTTAGCAAATAAGGATAGCTGTGAAAGGCAGTTAGCTTTGCCGGTTTTTCTGTCAACAATATCTCAAAGGGTACATAACCAAGTTCACCATCTGGAATGATGATGACCTCTTGATTTAAAAGGGGAGCCACGGGGGCGATTAATTTTTGATATAATTGCTGTCCTTGGGAGACATATTTTTTTGTCATTTTGGAAAGCATAGATTTAGGATGACCTTTCGAGGTATGGTATTTTGTCAGCCCTTTCCGAAACGAACTTACCCAATTATTTAGTGGGAAGTCCATTGGGATTTCATGCACCAAAAACGTATCAGGGTTAATGAGAAGTAGATAACTCGAGCTATCTCCGATAAAATATTCGAGGAGACTTTGGTCTGACTTCAGAAGTTTCTGTTGAACCTCCTTTAGACTAATGGTAGAAAGATCGTATTTAGCCTTATAGTAGCCAGGGTATTTAGATTCAAGGTTTGTTTTAAAATCTTCATATTTATGTTTGCAGTCAAATAATTTGCTAGCTATATCAGATACGATAGAATCAGATAAAGAAAGCCCTGCGTCCATGTTCTGTTGTCGCTCTTTTTCTAATTGAGAAATTTCCAATCTGTAATTATATTCTGATTTAAGAATATCCTCCGGAATATTTGCAAATGCTAAAGCTTCTGACTCCTGCATAGCTTCATATAGTAGAAACGATTTTGCGCTTTCTGAATAGTCGAAGCTTTTAGTTAAATGATCCGCATTATTTGTTAATTTGAAAAGATCTAAATTCGTTCTTATTCCAGCATTAAAAATCTTTTGCGATTGATCAAACAGCGTCTTCTTAGATTGATTTGAAAGATTTTGGAATATGTAATTTTGAGCCTTTAAAGAGTTTTGTACGTACTCATTGGCTTGCTGAAGTTTTGAGTCATCACCTGATACCATATACCAGTCATGATAAAAAGGGATTAAAGCATATATGGAATTTAAGAAAAAGAAGTAAGCATTAATATTCTCTAATGAGTCTATAGAGGTGAAGTTTAGAGTGTTTAGACTTTTAAGATATGCATCTTCTGCTTTTTCAAAGTCTCTATTAAATCTGTAATAATTCCCAAGATTACTATACTCTTTTCCAATATCCTTATGTGCTTCGCCATGTAGGGTTTCTAGTATTTTAAGGCTTGTTAAAGATTGTTCTATAGCTTTATTGTAGTCTCCTTTACTGCTGGAAATAGAAGCTAATGAACCATAAGTGAAAGCAACTAAGAAGTGATCCTCTCCATGAATTTCTATGGCTAATTGTTGTGCACGATTTAGGTGATTGATACTTTTTTCAATCATAGGTTCTGAATTATTCTTTAGTGAAGCATCTAAAAAAGAACTACCTAAATTAAGGTTTAAAATAACATTATAAGGGTGCTTGTCACCATAAAACTCCTGAAGCAAGGATAGACTTTTTTTAGAATGTATTAAGCCTTTTTCAAAATTTTCATTTTCAAAATAACACCGTCCAAGATTTTCGTAAGGACTAATAAGGGATGGATGATTTCCTTTAAAATGTTTGAGACGAATATCTATTGCTTTTTCGTAGTATTGGACAGCTTTGTCAAATTTTCCAATGTCGGAATAGCTATTTCCAATATTGATTAATGAAGCGGCTGTTTCAGCTGCATTATTTCCGAATAAAGCTTTTCGTAATTGAAGAGATTTATAGCCATAGTCCAATGCTGATTGGTAATCACTCTGGATGTTATTCATGACAGCAAAGTTGCTATATATAGTTGCAATCGTCGCGCTATCTTTTTTCTCTTTGCTTAAGTTTATTTCTAGAGCTTTATGATGGTATTCTATGGCTTTTTTATATTGGTTAGTATATAAATGATTGACACCAATGTTGAGATAGGATCTGCCGATTTCTAAATCATCAGGGGGTAGGACTTTTTCTCTAATTGCCAATGCCTCTTTGTAGTATTTCATTGCGATAGCATAGACACCTATGTTGTCATTGCAGATACCAAGATCATTTAATATGGTTGCAAGATTTAAATCGCCCTCACTCGAATATTCGCGTGCAATTGAAAGTGCTTTTTGATATTGTTTTATGGCTTCATAAAAATTGTATTTTTTGTAATATGATTTCCCTGTATAGAAGTACACATTGCCAATTTCTTTACTCCGCTCTCCTAAAACGTCTAGATAAATTGCTTTAGCTGTATCCAATTGGCTTAATAAAAGATCAAATTTTTTAGCCTCAATCAAATCAGTGGCATTTTTGATGATTCGGTTAGCCCTGATCGTATCAGAGAAAGAATATTCCGTTGAATGGTTTTGACAAAACCCGGAATGGGCATTTAGAAATAGAACAGAAATTAGAAAAATTTTAATTGCTTTTTTCAATGGTTTAAATTTTAGAGGTCGTTACAAAATAATAAATCAAGTTTATTTAGG
>CAYXQH010000489.1:0-5070 GCA_964467425.1 uncultured Saprospiraceae bacterium | reverse complement strand
GGAGGTTTTGTACTGATGTCATAAACTACTCTGTTTATTCCTTTTACATTGTTAATAATCTCACTAGAAACGACTGCTAAAAAATCATGTGGAAGTCGACTCCATTCTGCAGTCATACCATCCACGGAATTTACTGATCGTAAGGCAACTGTTTTTTCGTAGGTGCGCTCATCGCCCATTACGCCCACGGATTGTACGGGTAATAGAACGGTTCCTGCCTGCCATACTTTATTGTAAAGGTCGTATTTTTTTAAATTATTTATAAAAATTGCATCTGCTTCTTGCAATAAAGCCACTTTTTCAGGCGTGATATCCCCCAATATACGAATTCCTAAGCCAGGACCAGGAAATGGATGTCTTCCTAAAATATCCGTGGGAATCTCCAATTCTGCGCCTACTTTTCTTACTTCATCCTTAAAAAGCATCCGCAAAGGCTCAACTATTTTCAGATTCAAATGATCCGGTAAACCACCTACATTATGATGCGATTTGATGGTGACAGAAGGGCCATGAACTGAGACAGACTCAATAACATCGGGATAGATCGTCCCTTGACCTAACCATTCGATACCTTCCAGATTATTTGCTTCTGCTTCAAAGACTTCAATAAAAACCCGGCCGATTACTTTCCGTTTTGCTTCAGGATCTGTTACTCCTTTTAATTCATTCCAAAACTGATGTCTCGCATTAACACCTTTTACATTTAAGCCCATCCCCTCATAAGAAGCAAGTACTTCTTCATATTCATTTTTCCGAAGCAAACCATTATCTATAAAAAAGCAAAATAGATTTGTTCCAATTGCCTTATGTAACAGCATTGCTCCTACTGTTGAGTCAACGCCACCGGAAAGTCCCATAAGAACTTTTTGATTTCCGACTTTATTTTTTAATTCCTGAATGGTATTTTCTACAAAGGAAGCGGGCGTCCAATTACCTTCACAACCAGCAATATCGATCAGAAAGTTTTTCAAGAGTTGCTTCCCTTCTAAACTATGGGAAACCTCCGGATGAAACTGAATGCAATACACCGGTTTTTCAAAATTGCCATTTGATTTAAAAGCCGCAACCGGAATACTTTCTGTAGCTGCTAGCAATTTAAAATCTGTCGGCACCTCCATGATTGTATCTCCATGAGACATCCAAACCTGAGAATCATCTGAAATACCATTTAAAAAGGGGTCTGTATTTTGAAATCCAGCCAAATTTGCTTTTCCATATTCTCTTTTTTCAGAGCGTTCTACTTTTCCACCATAATAATTGGCGATGTATTGTGCACCATAACAAATTCCTAAAACCGGAACTTTTCCAACAAACTCGTCTAAATCAATTTTTAGGGCATTTTCATCCGTAACGGAAAAAGGACTTCCAGATAAAATTACTGCTTTGATACTTTCATCAAGATCAGGCAGTTTATTATATGGAACAATTTCGCTGTATATATTAAGCTCTCGAACTCTTCTGGCAATAAGTTGGGTATATTGAGAGCCAAAATCGAGGATTACAATTTTCTCATTCATCGGGCAAATATAGGCAAAGAATATTGAATCTTGAATGTCCAATATCCAATTTTGTTATAGATACCGATCCATTGGGGAATTAGAATCTATTTTTTAACCTTTTTCAGCTTTTCTAGCTAATAAACCTTTACTACATTTGCAGTCTAAAACAAACCGACAAGATGAAATTACTCCATCAGATTCTTTGGGAAGGTAAAAGTAAATGGCAAATTTACGGCGCTGCTATCGGGGCTTTCCTCGGCTTGTTTTTGGTATTGACTGCTTTTCAGTTTTATCATGATCTGCAAAGTTTGATCAGGGGTGAAAATGCTACGGACCAATATGTAATCATTAACAAAAAAGTAAACTTTTTCAACACTTTAGGCGCAAAGTCCTCTTTTAACCCTCAAGAGCTTGATACATTGCTTCAACAATCTTTTATTCTGGAAGCTGGCGCATTTAATTCTAATCAATATAAAGTTGGAGCTTCTAGTCAAATGTTTGGGTTTTATACCGAATTATTTTTTGAATCAGTACCTGATGAGTTTGTTGATGTAAACCTGGGGCGATTTAATTGGAATGAAGGTCAAAAAGAAATTCCGATTATCATGTCGAGAGACTATTTGGCACTTTATAACTTTGGTTTCGCGCCAAGTCAGGGGCTTCCTCAGTTTACGCCGAATACAATTAGCAAAGTTTCTATCGATCTGATCATTAGAGGAAATGGAATGCGGAAAACCTTTCAGGGTCGGATTATTGGATTTAGTGATCGAATCAATTCAATCATTGTACCGCAAAGTTTTCTGGAATGGTCGAACCAGCAATTTGGAATGCAAGCGAAAAGCAATCCTTCCAGAGTTATTTTGAAAACCGAAAACCCCTACTCTACGGAACTTCAAACTTTCTTAACCAATAAAAACTATGAAGTCAGTACAGGAAAATTAATTGGAGGACAGCTTACCGCATTATTAAATGGTATTATTTCCGCTATCGCATTAATAGGCTTCATCATTGTCTTACTTTCTATTCTGGTTTTTGTCCTTAATTTTCAATTGATTATTTCGCAATCAAAAGAAGATATCCGATTGCTCCTGCAAATGGGCTATAAAAATAAACAAGTCAGCGAGATTCTAACCAAACGATTATTATACATTTTCATCGCTGTTTTTATTGGTGTGATTTTGACGGTGATCATTAGCCGTTTTTGGTTTACCGGATGGTTTGAAGGTCAAGGTTTTAAAATTAGTAAAGGCTTGCATTGGTCTGTATATTTGCTTGCCGTATTACTTGGGCTTTCAATCGTTTACCTTAATTTTAGAAACATTCGAACTAACGTGAAAAAATTATTTTAAATTTTTATATATTTAAAATAACCAATCTTTAATTCTGACCAGACTTCCTTTTTCGAAATTTAATTCTACAATTATTCCATTTTTTCATAAGAAAATATGGTAATTACTCATGATATTGCTATATTTAGTCGTCAAATTCCCCACTAACAATATATTCCCAGAGCAAAGAGATTAATCAAAACTAAACTAAACTAAAAACAAACTTTACTATGAGTAAAAGGACTATTTTTATCCTTATTCTTACAGTTCTTTGGTTCTGGTTTTGTCATTATTGGTATACCTGCTGGATAAAGCAAGTATGTTATGGTTGTGGTGATAATATTGAGAACACGACTTCTGGAGTCGTTCCTCAAAAGACCTATGGACCATTGACTTTTAACGCCAATAGTGATGCAGCTATTACCAATGACAAATTTCCAGCTGCCAAAGATTCCATTCTGGCTGGAAAAACAGAGGACAACAATTTAGAAATCGTCGGTTATTATCATGCTGGCGAAACTGCCCCAACTGGTTTCGAAAACATGGGATTAGCCAGAGCTGCAAAAGCAAAAGAGCTCTTTAGTGGCGATATACCAGATTCAAGAATTCGCCTGGTTGGCAAACAAGTTTCCGGTGATGCTCCTGCTGAACGTTTTGCTTCTGCTGATTTTAATTGGCTAACCGTAGAGGTAGACAAAGTCGAAGTCGTTAAAACAGCGGACGGAGCAAACATTCTGTTTCCGTATAATCAAGCTCGAAAAGAAGCCGATCCAAAAATCGATGCTTATCTAAAACAAGTTGCTGAACGGGTCAAAGTATCCGGTGAAAAAATCAAGCTTGTTGGACATACGGATAGCAAAGGAAGCCATAGAGCAAATGTCAGGCTCGGTAAAAATAGAGCATTAGATATTCGATCTATTCTCCGAAGGTATGGCGTCAACAGAAATCAAATTACTGTTGAATCTCTAGGAGAAACATCTCCTGTTGCTACGAATGATACAGACGAAGGAAGACATCAGAACAGGCGAGTTGAATTGTCAATTATTAAATAAACAAAACGAAGCCTGTTGTAAAATCAAAAAAGCAGGCATTAAAAACTATAAAAACATACTATTATGTTATTACATACAGATACTTCATTTCTAGCAAATTGTGGAGATTATTTCTGGCCATTCTTTTTATGGATGTTAGGTGCCTTTATTCTTGGTTATTTATTGCGCTATTTTTTAGGTGCTAAATATCGTGCAAGAGTAGCCGAATTAGAAAAGGATGTTGCCATGTGGAAATCTAAAGCAAACGATCTGGAAGCTGACCTTAGTGCTGCGAAATATGATCGGGAAAAAACAGCTGAAGAATTAGCAGCCTGCAAACGTAACACCGGTGATCTTCAGTTAAAACTTCAAGCCTGTTTAGAGAGTCAAGCTAACGCTCCTACAGCTAGTGCTAATTTTGTAGCTGCAGCTCCAATCCCTACACCAGAACCGGAAATTCAAAAAGTAGCTAGTTCAGGTGGTACAGAAACGGGATATGCCGCATTCTTAAAATCAGATAATTTACAGGTAGTCGAAGGTATTGGTCCAAAGATCGAAGGTTTATTAAAAGCAGCTGGTATTAATACCTGGAAAGAGTTGGCGCATACGGATACAGCAAAAGTTGCTGCTATTCTTGAAGAAGCTGGTCCACGTTACCGAATTCACGATCCTAAAACCTGGGCAGAACAAGCACGATTGGCTGATGGTGGAAAATGGGATGAATTAATTAAATATCAGAAATTCTTGGGTGGTGGAAAAGATAGCACCAATATTAATAGTGGCTCTTCTAAACTGGAAAAAATCTATATGAAAGCAAGAGGTTTAAAAGCTTTTGCAGCAGATGATTTGAAAGTAGTAGAAGGTATAGGTCCAAAGATTGAAGGTTTATTAAAAGGTGCTGGAATAAATAATCATTCAGAATTGGCAGAGACTAGTGTTGATAAAATCAAAGAAGTACTAGCCGCAGCTGGTGATCGATACCGATTAGCCGATCCAACAACCTGGCCTAAACAAGCACAATTAGCTTCCGAAGGTAAATGGGAAGAATTGAAGCAATGGCAAGATGAACTGGATGGTGGAAAATAATAAGAACACTTTTTAAAAAGGGCTGTTTGCATAAGTAAACAGCCTTTTCTATTTAAAAAATGAGTTGCGGGTTACGAGTTGCGAGTTTTTTCAAATTGAGTTTAATCTTCTATGAACTAATAGCAT
>CAYXQH010000488.1:0-5075 GCA_964467425.1 uncultured Saprospiraceae bacterium | reverse complement strand
GCTATTAAGTTAAAAAACACCATTCCAATTTGTTCTTTCTCGCCAATAATACTAGGCAAATCACCAATCTCGACTACCGCTTTTTTTTCCTTAATGGATTCAGATAAGTCAGAAACCTTACTTTTTATCAATTTATTCAAATCAATGGAGGCATACACACTATCTTTTCGACCAACAGTAGAATATGCCAATAGGCTATTTATCAAACTGGACATTCTTTGTACACCATCTTCAATGAAGTCAATATATTCTATAGCATTATTATCTAATTTATTGACATACCTCCGAGCCAATAAACCAGAAAAATTACCAATAACCCTAATTGGTTCTTTTAAATCATGAGAAGCAATATAAGCAAACTGTTCCAAATCCTGATTGGACCGTTTCAGCTCATTATTATAATTACTAAGCTCCAGTTCTACTCTTTTTCTACGCGCAATTTCTTCATTGAGGTTTTTATTATATGATTGTAGCTCTTCGTTATGTTCTCTGATATTGTTGGTGTACCAGGAAACGGCAAGAAACACTACAGCACATATTAGAGTCAACACTAATATTCGAAACCACCAGGTTGCCCAATAAGGTGGATTTTGAACAATTGTCATTGCTATTCCTTGGTCATTCCAAATACCATCATTGTTACAAGCCTTGACCTCTAAAGTGTATTCATCTGGTTTGAGATTGGTATAAACAATTGGAGTTCCAAATTTAGCTTCATGCCATTGGTCTTCGAAACCAAGCAAGCGATAGGCATATTGATTTTTATCTGCTCTATTATAATTTAATGCTGCAAAATTAATGGAAACACGGTAGTCATCATGGCTCAATTTTATTTGATTCTTAAATACGCCTTCTTCATTCAGTACTCTATCTCTTGTCATTTTTTCAATATCTGTAATATAAACAGATGGCGCGACTTCATTACTGACCAAATCATCTGGTGAAAAATATACAAAGCCATCCACATAAGCAAAATATAGTTTATCATCACAGTCTTTATAACTACATCCCAATTGAAAAACAGTATTTAATATACCATCTTTATTATCAAAAACGCGGAAGTTGTTTTGTTCTATTTTAAAATTGAAAAGTCCTTCATTCGTGCTGAGCCATAAATCATTATCTAATCCTTCCTCTATACTCCGTATCCAATATTTATGATTCCCATCATTGAATGATTCAAAACGTCCTGAAGAAAATTCATATCTAGATAAGCCCGCTAAAGTCCCGATATATAAATGATCATCTACCTCTTTTAGAGTCATTATTTCATTAGCAGCAGGTCCCTTTTCAGGGTTTTCAGTATCAAAGAAAAATTTCTCAAACACCAAATTATCCTCATAAGGATTTGC
The DNA here is from genome assembly GCA_964467425.1 of uncultured Saprospiraceae bacterium. Lineage (GTDB taxonomy): Bacteria > Bacteroidota > Bacteroidia > Chitinophagales > Saprospiraceae > JAHDHW01. Next base: position 3,723 of record CAYXQH010000488.1, on the reverse strand, counting down.
AATGCGATTGAGTCCTTTGTAAGTTGCTACCCAAATAGCTCCGTAGCTATCTTGAATAATATGATTAATCGGATGATTACTAATAGAGTTTGGGTTCGTTATCTCAGGTTCATAATGCAAAAACTTTTTGGTTTCCTGATCTATTTTGAAGAGACCTACTTTAGTCCCCATCCAGATATAGCCTTTTTTATCTACGAAAATAGACGTGATCAACAAGTTTTTAATTTCAGATCGAAGCCAGGCTGGTGTCGGATATTTTTTAGTTTGTAATGTTTCCAACTCTATTGCCGTGATGCCCAGTTCTGTTCCGACATACAGCCATTTCATATCTGAGCTATGAATCGTCATTACCTTCTTACCTAAAATCAAATGATTAAAATCAGTATTAACTTTTTCAAGCTCTTCATTCTTAAATTTATATTTCTGTAAGCCATCATTCTCTGCTCCTATCCAAATATTTTTATTTTTATCCACAAAGAAATTTGGTCCAAAACCGAGGCCGCTCAAGTCTTCTGAAAAATTAGCATTTTTAAACTGGTTCGAAAATAAATTATATTGACTTAAGCCATCCGTTGTTGCAATCCAAATCATCCCCTGGACATCTTCATAAATATCCATAATATTATTTCCACCAATAGCAGAAGCATCATTTGGAACGGTTACAAAAGCATTCATTCTTATAGGAAATTGCTGCGATGAATTTATTGGAGGCAATGACTCGTTTGATATATTATATAAACCATGTGTAGTTCCAATCCATAGTGTTCCAAACTGATCCTGAAAAATAGATTGGATAGCATTAGATAATAAATCTTCTGAATATTCAGATTCCGCAACATACTTTTGAAAATCTGGCTCCCATGTTGAACGTCCTAATTTATTAGAGGCATTGGCAGGTAGATTCATTAATAATAATCCACCTCCATGGGTACCCAACCAATATCGACCTTCTCGATCTTGACATATGCTCCAAACGTTATTCGCAGCCTTATCAGTAGGGATTCTTATATGCTTCGATTCTTGTGTAATAAATTGCCCTTTATCATCCACCATGATTAGATGAAGTCCTCCTGCCCAAGTTCCTACCCACATCCATCCCTGTGCATCTTCAACGATGGACAATATGGCTTTTCCTCTTGGATCTTTATTAAACTTAAATCGGGTAAACGAATTTGTTGAAGCATCAAATAGGTTTAATCCATCTTCCGTTCCGACCCAAATTCGATTTTTTGAATCTTCAAAAATGGTCAATACCTCATCATTACTTAAGGAGTTTTCGTTTCCAGGCGAATGCTTAAAAGTTTTCCATTCATTTGTTAAAGGATGATATCTACTTAGTCCACCAAATCGAGTACCGATCCAAATATATCCTTTACTACCACATAGAAGTGCTCTAATATAATTAGACTGAAGACTATTCGTAGACGGTGTTCCTTCTTCGTCTTGTCTGTAAACTTTGACCAAATCAGGGCCATCATATCTACAGAGTCCATAATTAGTGGCAATCCATAAAAAACCTAAACTATCTCTATCAACAGCATTGATATTATTATTAGGAAAACCATTTTCTTTGTTCCAATTACTAAAATTTAAATTATTCGTTGCCTGACCAAAACTAGTCATTGCAGTTTGAATAAGAAGGAATAGGGTGATACAGTATGGAATAATATTTAAATGTCTGGCCATCTATTAGACTTAGCTTTGTGATTTTGTAATATAGTGCTCAGCTATTTTTTATAGGGAGGGAAATAAGAGAGGATTTTAGATAAAATCTATAAAAAAGGTCCTGAACAACTTTTTTTAACGCAGTAAGTAAAAAAAGGTTTATTAAATATTGACTAAAAACTAAGAAAAACCAATGATGGGACTTAAACTGCTTATTTTTAGAAAAACAGAAAAAGATTAAGGTATTAAAATAGTTTGCTATATGATATTTTACATAGATAGATTTTAGTTGAAACAACCCTTTGTCATGAAACTTTTTATTCTTTAAAATGCTTTTTTCGCTGAAATTCGACAAATTCTTCCATGGTGATTTTATGCGGAGTAAACTGCTCGCTCAATACATCTAAACGCTTAATCCTGTCTATCCTAAAGTTTCTAAACTCTTTTCTCAATCGGCACCAGGCAATTAAGACCCATTCTTCTACTGTATTATGGTAAATCGCAAAAGGTTCGACTTTACGCTTAGAGCATTGAGTATCGTTTTCTTTTAAATATTCCATTTTTAAAACGGTAAAATTAGTCAGGGCTTTTTGAATATCCGACAGGAAAGAACTCGTTCGTTCATTTTTCCAATTCTTTCCGATAATCGTTCGGTATGCCAGAAAGTCAACTTTTTCTTTATCGCTGTTTTTTAAAACCGATCGAATCTTATCACTGGCTTTTTTAAATTCTGCAATCAAAGAAGCATCCTTCGTTTTGGCAATCAATTTCTCTCCAAATATCAATGCATTGGCTTCCGCTTCGGTAAACATAACGGGCGGAATATTAAAGCCTTCCATCAGCGAAAAGCCTTTTCCTTCGATAGCCACGATCGGAATTCCTGCCTGCTCCAATGAGGATAAATCTCGATAAATCGTTCGCTTACTCACCTTAAATTGTTCAGCAAGCTTAGGAACAGCAACGAATGGTCTCGACTGTAATTTTATTAAAATCGAAGTTAAACGGGACAATCTTGATATATTATCGGAATAGGCCATTTACAAATTTACAATTTGATTAGCCATTTTGCTAAATTAGTTTTTAATATCTCTACCATAGGGGCTTCTCGAATAATTACAATAAATTAGTCTAGCTTTTGCATTAAATGAAATCAAAACTGGTAAATTGCTTTTAATCTAACACCTTAAATCATGCGACTAACACACACGCTCCTCATTCTTACAGTCTTGCTTTTTAGCTGTAACAGCAAACGCCTTTCAACATCAAAAAGCCAAGTGCTTTTAAAAGAAAACACCAGTCATTTACAATCTCCGAATTTAGCACCTTTCTATCATGGAGTTGCTTCAGGAGATCCTTTACAAACCAGCCTTCTCCTTTGGACAAGAGTGACGCCTAAATATACCGAGAAAAAAGTAAGTGTCGAATGGGAACTTGCTAAGGATAAAACTTTCAAAAATATTATTAAAAAAGGAAAAGCAAGCACTGGTCCTGAACGAGATTTCACTGTCAAGGTAATCGCTGAAGGACTGACCCCTAATACAATTTATTACTATCGATTCAAAAGCATGGGTAAATCTTCAAAAATAGGAAGATCAAAAACGCTGGCTGCTGATTCAGAAGAAGTGCATCTGGCTTTTGTGAGTTGCAGCAATATTGAGTTTGGTTATTTCAATGCCTACGCAGCGATTTGTGAAGATGATGTAGATGCCGTGATTCATCTGGGAGATTATTTTTATGAATATGGTCCAAATGTTTATGGGGATACTTCTTTTAATAGAAAAAATATTCCAGCACGCGAAATTATTTCTTTACAAGATTATCGGGATCGATATAGCCAATATCGTTTGGATGAAGATTTACAAAATGTGCATGGAAAATTCGCTTTTATCAATATTTGGGATGATCATGAAATCACCAATAATGCCTATGTCGATGGAGCACAAAATCATCAGGATGATGAAGGTGATTATGTAAAACGAAAAAATATTGCGAAGCAGGCGTTCTATGAATGGCTACCTATTCGGGAAAGCAAACATCACTATCGTAAATTCTCTTTTG
>CAYXQH010000487.1:0-5083 GCA_964467425.1 uncultured Saprospiraceae bacterium | reverse complement strand
ACAAACGCAAAGTTGATAAGGTCGTTCGTTTACTTCAGGAAGGAGGTGTGATCATCTATCCGACCGATACCATTTACGGATTAGGATGTGATATTTTTCAAAAAAAAGCAATAGAGAAAATTTGCCGTTTGAGAGATTTAAATCCTGACAAAGCAAATCTCACCATTATTTGCAAAGACATCAGTCAACTGGCGGAGTATACCCAGCAAATTGATAATGTCATATTTAAATTGCTAAAAAGAAACCTACCAGGACCATTCACCTTTATTTTGAAAGCCGGACGAAAGATTCCAAAATCTTTTAATAACAGGCGAAAAACGCTGGGCCTAAGAATTCCCAATAATAATATTGCCCAAGCTATTATTGAAGGGCTTGGAAACCCTATTTTATCCATTTCACTTAAGTCCGAAGATGAAATCACCGAGTACTTTACAGACCCTTTTGAAATTCATGAAGACTTTGAAAAAAAGGTAGACATAGTGATCGATGGTGGGATTGGAAGTAATGTACCTTCGACCGTTGTAAATCTTTCAGATGGAGAAATTGATATCATCAGACAAGGAAAGGGACTTTTGAAAGACTAATTAGTCCTTTTTATAGGCGCATTTTTATCGTTTTTTGGACTGGTTTACAGCTTTTAACCGACAAAAGGAATATAATCAAGTCTATCTTCTGGCAATACGCATAATACCCTGTATATTTGCAGTCCATTTAAATACTTAAGACCCGTTTTTTAAATAAAAACGATCATTTCCTGATAGGGTTTTATTTTTAAACAATACTAAAATAACGATGATTAAAAATATTATTTGTGCGATTACGCTGATGTTGCTTTTTGGTGGAAGCTTGTTTGGACAAGGAACAGTGCGAGGAAATGTCTATGATAAAGAATCAGGAGAACCGATTATATACGGAAATGTTCGGATTGCCGGAACAGACTTAGGCGTGAATACCGATATTGATGGTTTCTTTTCAATGGCTGAGGTACCTAGCGGGTCTTACAAACTTATTGTCACTTATATTGGCTATGATAGTACAGCGATTGACATCCGAGTGTTAGACAATGGGATTACCTATAAAAGTATCATGCTCGAAACATCTGGGATCGAATTAGCAACGGTTCAGGTTTCTGCAGAACGAGAAAAAGCAAGGAATGAAGTTAAGGTTTCGGTAGTAACGGTAACACCAAAACAAATTAAATCCCTTCCTTCTACGGGTGGAGAACCTGACATCGCTCAATATCTTCCTGTATTACCTGGGATTATCTTTACGGGTGATCAAGGAGGGCAACTCTATATTAGGGGGGGATCTCCAGTCCAGAATAAAATTCTCCTGGATGGAATGACTATTTATAATCCTTTTCACTCGATTGGATTCTTTTCTGTTTTTGAAACGGAAGCGATTCGTTCTGTTGATGTTTTGACAGGAGGATTTAATTCAGAATACGGAGGAAGAATTTCTGCAGTAGTTGATATTAAAACAAGAGAAGGAAATAAAAAACGATTAAGTGGGGTAGCATCAGCCAATCCATTTCAAGCAAAATTACTTGTGGAAGGACCGATTAAAAAACTGAAAGAAGGAGGAGGAAGTACTTCTTTTTTATTGACCGGAAAACATTCTTATATCAACGAGACTTCTAAGACCTTATATTCTTACGCAGCAGATACTACCTTGTATAATTTTGCTAATTCTTCTGATTCTATCAACGCTTCAGATTTAGGCTTACCTTATAGCTTTACTGATTTGTATGGAAAACTATCTTTCGTTGCCGCCAATGGTAGTAAGCTGAATCTGTTTGGCTTTAACTTTGAAGACCGAGTAGATTTTACAGGCTTTGCAGATTTGAAATGGAAAAACGTTGGAGTAGGTGCAGATTTTACTTTGATACCTTCTACTTCTAATATGTTGATTGGTGGAAACTTGACGTACTCTAATTACGATGTGTCTTTACAAGAACAAAATGCAGTGCCAAGAACCAGTTCCATTCGAAGTTTTTCTGCTGGTTTGGATTTTACTTTTTTTGGAAAAAACAGTAGCGAAATAAATTATGGTTTTTCAATTGATGGAGTCGATACCGATTTTACTTTTAGAAACTTCTTAGGCTTAGATTTTCAACAAGAAAGTTTTACAACAGAAATAGCTGCTTTTGCAAAGTATAAAATGAAATTAAATAAGCTAATTCTGGAGCCAGGATTACGTATGCAATATTATGCTTCTTTATCCGAATTCCGATTAGAGCCACGTTTTGGAATTAAATATAATGTGACGGATAAATTTCGAGTTAAGGCAGCAGGTGGGACCTATTCTCAAAACCTGATTAGTACAGTAAATGAAAGAGATGTCGTGAATTTATTTGTAGGTTTTCTAACCGGACCTGAAGAAAGAATCTTGGATCCAGCAACAGGAGGAGATACGGACACTAAACTACAAACAGCAGTTCATGGAATTTTTGGAGTTGAATATGATGTGACAGAAAGAATTGCTTTGAATATAGAACCTTACTACAAAGGCTTTACTCAAATTATCAATGTTAATCGAAATAAAGTTGAACCGTCAGACCCAAATTATCAAGCTGAAACAGGAGAAGCTTACGGTATTGATTTTTCTTTAAAATATGAAAACCCTAGTACTTATCTATGGTTGACCTATTCTTTGGGTTATGTTAATCGAGATGATGGAGATCAAATATATCCTACTATTTTTGATCGACGACATAATGTCAATGCCTTATTGACGTATAACTTTGGAGCGAGTAAACTATGGGAAGTAAGTGGTCGTTGGAACTTCGGAACAGGTTTCCCGTTTACGCAGACACAAGGGTTTTATGAATCTGAAACTTTTGAAGAAAGTCTTTCAACAAATATTTTAACCGGAAATGGAGATTTAGGAATTGTTTATTCTGATGTTAGAAATGGAGGTCGATTACCGGTTTATCATCGTTTTGATATGAGTGTAAAGAAAACGTTTAAATTTAGTAAACATATAAAACTGGATGCAGTGATTAGTGTAACGAATGTTTATAATCGAAGTAATATCTTTTTTGTAGACAGAGTAACTGCAGAGCGAGTAGATCAATTGCCAATTTTGCCTAGCTTAGGACTTATTTTAAATTTTTAAAACAGTATATTGCTTTAAGAGTTTGTAAATCCAATCATTGTTTAATAAACCATAAGATTTGCCCATGAGAAATTTTTTACTTTTTATAGCTTTTTTACTTTCCACAGGTCTTACTGCACAAATAACAGAAAGAGCCGTAGAGACTGAAATTCTTCCAAAAGGATTTGCTCCAGGCGAAGAACGTTTAATGACTGAATACATATCGGCTATTCAAAATCGTAGTCAGGCTTGTATCACTACACCGCCTAATACTTCCGTTCGATCAATGGCAGAATGGGAAGAGTTGCAAGGGCTGGTAATTACCTGGACTTCGTTCACAGCAATATTAACGGAGATTGTTAGACATGCAAGAGAAGAAGTAAATGTAATCATTGTATGTAACAATGAAGCGGTCGTTAAAAACCAATTAGGCGCTGCAAATGTAGACTGGTCTACTAATGTGACTTTTATAGAAGAAGATTTTAATAGTATCTGGGTGAGAGATTATGGGCCTAATACTATTTATTTAAATGATGTGGATGAATTAGCTTTTGTGGACTGGATTTATAATCGTCCACGCCCGGCTGATGATGCGGTACCGGAAGTGATTGCTGATTATTTAAATATTGACAATTACTGTACGACCGTTGCACCGCTTGATATGGTACATACCGGAGGTAATTTTATGGCAGATGGTTTAGGAACAGCCTTTTCCTCAGATTTGTTTTTAGAGGAAAATGGGAGTGATAATAATTGGGGATCATCAAACCATAGTGAAGAAGCCGTGATGAATATTATCAATGACTTTATGGGGGTTGAGACCTATCCTTTAATGGAAGCACTACCTTATGATGTTATCCATCATATTGATATGCACATGAAATTATTAAATGAAGAAACCCTAATCATAGGTGAATATCCTGAAGGTGTTGCGGATGGCCCACAGATAGAAGCAAATATTCAGTATATCCTTAGCAATTTTACGACTCCTTATGGAGATCCGTATAAAATAATAAGAATACCAATGCCTCCGGATAATGGTGCTTATCCTGATACCTGGTGGGCGGATTATAGAACTTATGCTAATTCCATTATAATCAATAATACTATTCTTGTTCCCACTTATGAAGAACAATACGATACTACAGCACTTCGAATTTGGGAGGAAAGCATGCCTGGTTACAATATCGTTGGGATTGATTGTAATGATATTATTCCATCTTTAGGTGCATTGCATTGCATCACCAAAGAAGTAGGCGTATCGCAACCTTTATGGATTACGACGAATATTGTAGACTTTGGTTGTGAAGAAGCTGCTACTCCAATAGAAGCTCAAATCAAACATAGTTCAGGAATTGCTAGTGCTAGACTATACTATAAGACGGCAAGCTCAGCATGGGAAAATGTTCCAATGACAAATAATGGTAATGATATCTGGGGAGCAGAACTTCCGCAAATGAATGAAGGGACAAAAGTTTCCTACTATATTGAATCTAGTTCTAATAGCGGTAAAACAATTACCCGACCTATTCCGGGAGCAAATGGTCCTTTTACATTTACAATGGAGTCTTGTACGGTTAGTGCAGATGATGTATTAAATGCTAAAACAGCTCTGGAAGAAGTGTTTCCAAACCCTGCAAGTGCTATAACCTGCATCCCTGTAAATAGCGAATATGCTGTTCAAGGAACGGTATTATTGACCGATGTTTTAGGTAGAGTAGTAGAAACCATTTTCGAAGGGCAAGTTCCTTCAGGTGAATCTAAGTACTTTATTAATGCGGAAAGATACCCTTCAGGAACCTACTTTATAACCTTGCAAACGGATAGTTTTGCACAATCGCAAAAGCTAATCATAAAATAATAAGTTAACAATTGGTAAAATATTCTAGCCATTATCTCGAAATGAGGTAATGGCTAGCTTGTTTTAGAGGCATAGCTCTAAGCATAGATATTCTAATAGAAAAGATAAGTATAGGCTTTTTCTATA
>CAYXQH010000486.1:0-5086 GCA_964467425.1 uncultured Saprospiraceae bacterium | reverse complement strand
TTTATGGTACTTTCAAGGTTCATCACAAAGTTCTACTGCATAATTCGGGTTTAAATTGTTTATATTGAGAAGAATACTTAGTTTCTTTTATATATATTAAGGTTAATTATTGGTATTTGTGAGAAGTGATATTTTTTGCTTTCGCCAATGCAAAAACAAAAAAAATAGCAGTATAATTACTCCAATTATTACATATAACATAGTATTCCTTTCTTTTTGAGGTAGGGGGTCTGTATTACCCATTAAAACAAAAGAAGCCCAATAGTAAGGGGAAGCTTGAGATAAAGAATGAGAATCTAAATAGTCTAATTTTGCTTGTCTTAGAGAAGCAGATCGGGTTTGTCCTTTAGTAAGATTTTTATAAAATTGCTCAAATAACAACGCGGTACTTTTGTCATTACTATTCCAAAGAGAAGAAACTACCGTATTAGTACCGCCATAGAAGAAACCTCTTGCTAGGCTTAAGACTCCTTCGCCTTGTATACTAGTGCCTATGGAGGTATTACAACCACTAAGTACAACGAGTTCAGCTTGATTTTTTAAGGTATATAACTCATGTAATTCTAGTTTATTATCATGAAAAGCAATCCAAGGTTGTTGACCCGCATCTGCATGCGTAGCCAGGTGCATAATTTTAGTATCTCCTATTGTATTTAAAAATTTAGATTTAGTAGCTTCTTCTCTGAAATATATAGAACCCTTTTCTAAAGCATTAATTGTTTTCAGTTCTTTTGTAGTTAATGGAATGCTATCTAAGCCAGCATTTTTAAACGTAGTAGGCGCAAACCCTGTAAAGTTATTGGTGGATTGTCTTTGACTTTCTGAATTGTATAATAATGATGATACAGAATAGGCATAACTTACTTCATTAGATTTTATTAAATACTCATTTGTTTTTTCTTTAGTAATCAAAGCTTCAAAAGGAATATTTTGCAAATCACCGTCTGGAATAATGATGAGGTGTTTGTTTTTAATACGTTGCTGTATCTCTTGTGTAGGAAATAAAGCCGTATATAATTGATACGCAATTTCTTGAAATTGCTTAATATCTTCTTTGGTTTCTAATGGTTTTGAAATTTTTTCTTGATAGTCTTTAATAAGAGTTTTTATAGTTTCTTCTTTTGTGATTTCAAAAGCAATAATATCACTTTTTGTAGTGAGAACTCCATAAAAATTATGGTCAGTATCTATCGCTTTATTCCATATATACGAAACGATTGCAGTATTGTTATGTAATTGTTCTTGTACTTTATGTAAAGGATATATCGTAGAATTTGAAGTGGCTGTAAAATAAGAGGGGTATAATGGTTGGATAGAGTCCATGAATTGCTGTTTGATGTTTTTCTTATCAAACAATTCTTTTTTTAATTTTTGTACGTTTTCTACTGAGATAGAGTTTTTAGTTATCTGGTTTTCTAGGTTTAGAATTTCTTTTGTAATCGTGTTTTCTTTATGAGTTACTTCTTTAGGCACCTCGACACTATGAGTATTTTTTAAAATAGCTTGTGTTAATAAGAGTGCTTTGTTTTTTTCTGTAAAATAAAAAGAACGTTTGTTGTTTGTTAGTATATTACTACAATATACTCCTTTTGTGTATAGCGTAGAAGCAATAGTACGCCAGTGGAATAAAGAGGCTGTTTCAAAACTCTCATTTTGAATAGCATCAATAAATTGATCAGCTAGTGAAATTGTTTGCAATGCTTCTTCTATATAATATCTTTCTGAATTTAATGAGTACAAATCTATTAAGAGATCTACTTTTTTTGTAATTGCTTTTAATAATTCATCTTTATATGGAGATTGTATTAGGTATGTTAATGTGTTGTCGTTTTTAGCAGGATCGTTCGCATAGGTTGTTATTGATTTTTCAATGAAAGATATGGCAGTATCCAATTCTTTTAAGTTTCTGTAATAATCAGCCATAAGATGAAAGCCTTGGCCTTTCGTGTCTATAGTAGTGCTGTAGTCAAAACCTTTATTGATATAAAAGAGTGCTTTTTTATCTTTTTTGATATTATGTATTTCGCTAAGATTGAAATATGTAGTACTCGTAATAATAGAATCATTGAGAAGTAACGATCTTTTTAAGTTTTTTTGATAGTAAAAGGAAGCCTTATCAAAATCAAAAATAGATTTACGACTATAATTAGCTGCTAATCCATTATTTAGACTATATAAATTTCTATCAGTAAAATTTATAAGGTGTTGTAATTGCTCAGCTTTTTTAAGAATCTCAATACTTTTTAAGTATCCTTCTTTAGTACCTAGTTTGGTATAAACAATAGAAAAATTATTATACTTACCTATAATATCGCTATATTCTTCTAGTTTTTCAAGTTTGGTAATACCTATTTCATAATATTCAATAGCTTTATAATAATCTAAAAGTTTATTGTATGATCTACCTATTTCACAATACGATTTTGCAACATCAATATCATTTATTTTTAGCGAAATAATCTTTTTATAGGTTTTAATTGCTTCGAGATACTCTTTGTTTTTGTATTGAAAAATCCCTAATCGATACAATGCTAGACTTAGACTATAGGTGTTACTTAGTGAATGTGATTGATGTAATATAGTTACTTCTTGATGCGCAAAATGAATAGCGCTACTATAATCTTTTCGATTAAATATTTTTATAGAGAATTCACGGGCAATTTTTGCAGCTTCATTAGCATGAGTGTTGGTAGCTCTTTTTATAATACTATCAACTTCTTCTTGAGTAGGAGCTGTTAAGTTTTTATAGGACTCATAAAATGACTGGCTATGTACTTTACTTATGCATAATAAGATACATAGCCAGATAATATTTCTTTTTGATATCAATTATTTCTATTGAGATAGTTAGCTATTTCATTCACCTCTGTCCTGAAACTTTAAGAATAACTATAATTTCGTCGTCTTCTATATCTCCTATGGGAGCAATACAAGGACAACGCCTACCCATTTCTAGAATACATTTATTTATATTATTTATATTATTACAAAGAGGATTCCTAATAATCCATCTGTCTATTCCAACTTCATAAGATATAATTTCATAATCTGTTATAATCTCTTCAGATATAAGTCTATCTCTAACTTCCTCCCTTTCAGCTTCGCTTATATGTTCCCTAAATTGGATAACGATTTCTACAATAGGATTCTCTTCTTGAGTTCTCAAATCACTTGTAATAAGTGTGTTTTGTTCTTCAAAGATTTCTTGATTTGTATCTGTACTACAAGCACTTAAAAAAATGATAAAAAGGATAGCAGTAGTTTTTTTAATTACATTCATAATTGTATGATATTTTTAATTATTATTGGACTTGTGTGCAAATATGTTTTTTTGTTACCCGTTATTATAATTAAAAGATGAATAAGTATAGTTTTTTAAGTTAAAAAAATAATATGGATTATTTAAGTTTGTTAAAATAAACAATTGATACATATATAAATTATTGAATCGTACAGTTTCTAGATATATTGTATTAAATAAAAAAAAAGTATAAAACAATAATATTTGGATTACTTAGAAGCATTAATAAAGGGGGATTCTAAGGGAATTGAAACTTTATATAAAAAAACATTTCCATTAGTAAAAAAGTTTGTACTTCAAAATAAAGGCACTATTACAGATGCTAAAGATGTTTTTCAAAAAGCATTGCTACAGATTGCTGTACGTTATAAAAAAGAAAAGTTTACGATTACATCCAGTTTTGAAGCTTATCTCTTCACTGTATGCCGTAATATGTGGCGAAAAGATCTCATTAGAAAAAAAAAGGAGGTAACATATGAAGATACTTTGGAACATGAGAGTACAAATATGGCTTTGGATTTATTAGACCAGAAACGTTGGGAGCTTTTTGACGACATTTTAGGACGTATTTCAGACAACTGTAAGCTTGTTTTAAAATTGTATTTTAATAAAAATTCGTATGCAGATATTGTAAAGAAAATGAAGTATTCTTCAGAAACAGTAGCTCGACAACGTGTTTTTAAATGTAAAGCCATGTTAAAAACCATAATATTAAAAGACAATCGATACCAAGATTTAAAAGAATTGTAATTGTGAAAGAAGAAGAGCTTATAGAAGCATATCTTAATAATGATTTATCTGATAGCGAGTTGATCACGTTTGAAAAACGTCTGAAGAGTGATAAAGACTTTTTTGATAGTGTACAATTAGAAAAGCAGCTTTTTGAAAGTTTATATGAAGAATCCTTAGGATATTCTAATAAAGAGCATGCAGCTGTACGAAATTATAAAAAAGCATTTGAGAGTGATGCTACAAAAGATATTAAAAATGCTATCATAAAAGCAGAAGAAGCATATAGCCCAAAGCCAAAACGTATGCGACATATCGTATTTTATGCTGCAGCTGCTTCCATAGCGCTTTTTATTTCTATTTTTTCTTGGAATAGCACCAATGAGTCTCCATCAAGTTTATATGCAGCATATATAGATTTATCTACGCTTCCTTCTCTTGCAGAAAGAGGAAATGATACTTCTGGGATATTATTACATGCACAACGTCAATTTGAAAATAAATCTTATACTAAGACAATAACCATTTTAGAAGAAGCAATAAAAGATACGACAAATCATCGATCTGTAAAATATGTATATTTAGGTATTGCACAAATGGAGTCAAACCAATTTGATGATGCCTTGTATACTTTTGAAACTCTAGCTCAATCTGATTTCATTGATGCACCACTGGCACATTGGTATATGGCATTACTCTATCTCAAAAAAGAAGATAGTAAGCAGGCCGAAATACAGTTAAAAAAGATCATTACAGAAAATCTTTACAACAAGTCCAAAGCAGAAGAATTGCTAGATAAAATTAAAGACTTAAAATAAAATTGATGATTGCTTACCTGTGATCAAAAACTATCCTTTTTAGTATGCAGAGATGGCTTCAATAGGCTATTTGTATACATATTACATTCCTTATATTTTCTTACCCTAACTACTATTTTGTAGTACGCTACTTCGACAGGCTCAGTATGAAATTTTGCCAAAAATAAAAAAGTGTACCGCTCTTGGGTAACAAACACATTCCTTTTTACACATACGGACAATCAAAGAGAAATCAATA
>CAYXQH010000485.1:0-5101 GCA_964467425.1 uncultured Saprospiraceae bacterium | reverse complement strand
CTAATAATCCTTATCTTTTTAATGGTTATTGGGCTCCACTAAGACCGGGTTGGTCTAAAAGACTTTTTAAAGCCCTTTGTTTTAAGTGGAGTATATTGTAACTTTGTACTAATTAAAAACTTTACTTATGGATGCTTTATTTTTATTCGGATTAGGTGGTTACGAAGTCGTTATTGTACTCTTCGTGGTTTTATTACTTTTTGGTGGTAAGAAAATCCCTGAACTCATGCGAGGTCTTGGAAAAGGCATCAAGGAATTCAATAATGCGAAAGCAACTATTGAAGGTGAGATCAAAGAGGGAATGAAAGAGATTGATAAATCGAAAGAATAATAAACCCCAAAATCTTTCAACCAATTACAAAGCCAAGCTTGATTCATTCAGGCTTGGCTTTGTGTTTATTTGTTCTCTATTCCAAATGACCAGTATACTTCGCCTTCGTTGAAAAGATTATGGTACCACTTTTGAATATTATATATTCTCAATAAATCAATTTAAGAAAGCAGCATGCAAAAATTATTCACCTATTTTATCGCACTCTTTGTTCTTTTTTTCGCTTGTACACAAGCACCTGAAAAGAATGACACAAATGCTACAGCTAATCAAAATAATACTTCGGAAGGTATTGCACCAACAAAAATCACCCCGGTTAATCCATCGAAGCTTCCTAATAATTATAATCACGTCGATCAAGCATCTCAAAATGACCTGACCTATCCAAAAGAATTTTCAAACATGGGAATCCCTCAGTTTAAAGGTGCAAAAATGGATAATAATGTTCCTATTAAAAATGATGTTGGCAAGTATGCTCGTCGAATTAAGATGACTTGTTCTGGTTCTTTTGATGAGGTGAAAACTTTTTATAAAAGTCAGCTTGAAAAAAATGGCTGGGAACAAAACAACAAAATGAATCGAACGGGAGAGGATGAGGATGTACAATATTTCGTAACGAATTTCACGAAAGACAATTACACTCAAATGTTTACCATTATCGATATGGGTGCAAATGGTGTTTCAATTCTACAAATACTGAAGGAGAATTAATATCGGAAACGATATAGAAATTTGTTGATTACTTTTTTACAATTTTCAATACTTTTACTTTAAAGATCAAGACCGAATTGCCTGGTATATGGGTGCCATCTTCGTCTATCTCCATCGGTCCATAAGCAAGTTTTGAAGGAATGAGGATTGAGCCCTGGCTTCCTTTTTTGAAATAACGCAAAGCTTCTTCTAATCCTTTGATCGCTTTTCCTTTTCCAAATTCAAACGTAAACGGTTCATTCCTTTTATAAGAAGATTCAAAGGTAGATCCGTCGAGCAACATTCCTTCATAATGAAAAGTCATCACATCTCCATCCTTTGGTAAATCACCTTTCCCTTTTTTCTTTAAAGAATAGCTTACACCAGACGAGAGTCGCTTTGTTCTCATTTTTTGACTGGAGGCATATTCGTGGATTAGCTTTTTATCTTTCGAAAATTGTGTTTTTTGTGTTTTTTCATAAGCCATTTTTTCTTTCTCCTCCAGCTCTGCCATATATTGATCATATGCCTTATAGTCCATAATTTTAAGCAACTCAATTTCGTAAATTAATACGGCGTCCGGAGGAATTATTTTCCCTGCTCCGGATTTCCCATAACCAAGATTTGGTGGTACAAATAATTTACCTTTGCTTCCTACCGAAAAATGCGGAATCCCTTTTTCCCATCCTTTGATAACCTGACGGTAACCTAACTGAAAAATAAATGGTTCTTCTCCTGATTCATCGAAGATGGTTCCATCCATTAGCTTTCCGACATAGTTAACCATTACATAATCACGAGATTTTGGCTGCTCTCCATTACCACTTTTTTCAAAGCTATAATAAAGGCCATCACCCTTTGTTTGAACATCAAGGTTATTCTGTCGGATATACGTTTCCAGATCAATCGAATCCAGAGAATTAGCAAAAGAACAGGTACTAAGTAAAAAGAAGGAAAGAAAAAGTGTAAGTCGATTCATGGCATTGAATTTAATTAAATACATGTGAAGTGGTTTTAAAACTATTTCACATTATAAATTTGCAACATATACAATGCCAAGACCAAAGTTTTATTTGACTTTAATTTTTATTTAACGCTATAATAGCTTTCTTCTACAGGTTTCACCCCTGTTACTTATCATAGGTATGCAAATCCAACTCCTCAATAATATGAATTAATTTTTCAGCATATCTTTTATCTGTTGCATAACCTGCCTTCTTTAGACCACGTGCCCATTCCTTATAATTAGTCCCATGCTTTCTGAGTCCTCTATAACGTTTGCCGGTTAATAATACGCTATGCGCTCGAAAGCTTTCCCAGCAAGTATTATATTTTCTAAAAAAATCTTTATGGCTATCATCTGTAAAATTCGAACAGTGTCCTTTTCCGCAAGATTTGGAAAAGCATTTCATTCCAAAATGATTATTATTTTCACGTGAAAGACGACTCTCACCAGCATTACTTTCAATAAGTCCTTGCGCCAATGTAATACTTGCAGGAATTCCATACTTGAGCATTTCAGAACGCGCTACATCTTTAAACCGGTTGACATAGGCCAATTGTTTTTCCCTCTTAAGGCGCGTATCTTTTTTTTGCGTGCCATAGGTCATATTAGAATACGTATTTCCCCAATCGGTTTTAGGTTTATTGGATGCTGGTACATCTCCCTTTTGATGCACTTCCATTTTGGAAACATGTTTATTATCGAAATCCAAAAAGTTGCCAAGCGTGTTCCCGAAGGAAAACTGCTCGGCAGAATTTGGAATAATATCCTTATTATTAAATTGAAATTGAACGTTAAAATCGGTATTAAATAAAAAACATATTCCAAGTGTGAGGAGTCCGATCTTTATACTATTGCGAAGTAAAAACAAAAAAACTAATCGTGTCATGTTCATTAATTTTCTATAAAGGTCAAACAAAGTATAGTCCTTTATAGGTGACAAGGTTATTTCAAAAAGTTTTCTCATGATAAAATGTTTAGTTTTGAGAGATTCAAAAATCTGTAGTATCAGTGTATGTTTAATTACAATACAAATTAAAACATTTTGTTTTAAATAAACAACATTTTTAAAACATTTAATTTTTTGAAATAATTATCAAAATTAATATGGCAGGCAGAAAGAGCAGTAAATACAGTCTTTCCGAATGAAAAAGGCAAGCAAAAAAAAGTGGAAAATTAAAACAAGTTTTTAACAAGGACCTAGAAATGATTTAATTTTAAAAGCGTAAATCTTTTCTTAATCTAAAAACTCTTCATCTGGTGTATTCCGATTTTTAAAATCCTCTAAAAACTTTTTAACCTTCTCATCTGCGTCTGAAATATCTTCTTTCTTATCAGAAGATCCGAGATATACCGTGGAAGAAGGAAAGGCAAAATTTATTTTTAAGGTTTCGGCTAATCGTAGAATTCCTAGCAAAAGACTCTCTTTAGCTTCCATTTCTTCGACAGAGGAACCAACCTTCAAATGTGTTCGAAAAATAATACTCAAGGAAGAGGGATCAAGGCTATTCAGATGAACAAAGTAAGCTTCTTTCCTGGTCATTGGATGATGCTCGATTGTTTTTCGAAGTCCTTCGATAAACTTTTCAATTAAGTCTGGGGGCGTACCATAGGTCACTGCAAGGGTCGTCATAAATAATCTAAATACACGAACCCCTTTATTGGTAATAGCAACATTGGCAATTGTACCGTTAGGAACAGAGATAATCGACGTATCGCTTGTTTCTAATCGTGTCGTTCTAAAACCAACTTCCTTGACCGTACCTTCTACTCCAGCACCAATAATATAATCACCAATTTGAAAAGGCTGATCAAAAAAGATCATAGCAGAGCCGATTAGATTTTTGACCGTGTCTTGTGCTGCTAAAGCTAATGCCAAACCTCCAATAGAAACACCAGCGATCAACGCCGTTATATTTACATCTAATAATCGGAGGACATGAAATAGACCAATGATTACAAATAGCACCATCAATGACCTTCGTATGATTGGAATCAGTTGCTCATCCATCCGGTGATCTGTTCCTTTCGCAAAATCCATCGCATAATCCATAATCAAACGTACTGTTCGAATACCTAATACAACCAAAAGGATCGTAAAAGCAATACGCAGAATCAAGATACAGACTTCAGCTGCTGCTACCGGAAGTTGCAAAACCGGAACCAGGAGTCGAATCAACCAAAATAAAAACAATAAGCTGATTACTTGAGCAATTTTCAACACTTTTTTATTATCCAAAAATTCCAACTTCACATAAGAGCCCAAGAGTTTTTTCACTAAAGGCATTAAAAGGCCCGTTAGGATTTTGTAAAAAACCCATCCCAAAACTATAAGGATCAAAAAAGTCAGGTATTGCCAGATTGCCAAACCAAGAAATCGCTTTTGCCCCATTTTAGGAAGAAGGCTTAGAAGACGATCTGTCCCAAGAGGATAAGTCGTTTTATGAAGCGAAGGAATACGGTCTACGGTTTCCTGAGAAAAAATCCACTTTCCGTTTATTTTTTCTAAATATATATCCGGGAGCTCTTCTGGAAACGGCGTGAAATATGGCTTTTGAGTAGTGCTATCTAAAAAATCCGATTCTTGCGGCAACAAGTTCAATCGAACAAATAAGCCATTCCCATCAAAAATCTGTTTCAACATTATAGCATGCTCTACCATATCCACAGAATCTTTCGACCGGAATAGTGTCACAGCAGCAAGCTCAGGCTGGTAGGTTTCTACCTGCAAATAATACAAATGAACGAACATCGTATTATAGGGAGTTTCAAGATTCGGTTCAGGTGCATTAGCATTTTGGCTTTGCACTGTAAATGCAAGAATCAACTGAGCTATTATAAAGAATATTGTTTTTTTCATTACGTTTTGGAGCTTCCTTTCTACGAAGATATCAAATCGATCGAACATCTCTTTTCTAAATCAACAAGAATTTAAATTTGCTATTTTAGCCTGTCACAAAAACAACAAATTACATAAGTTTATAATTTAAAACTAATTCTAATATGCAGTTGGAAACAGGGAATTAATATAATTACCACTTCGCAATTCCCAGGGTCATTCAAAAACCGTTTTACAT
>CAYXQH010000484.1:0-5115 GCA_964467425.1 uncultured Saprospiraceae bacterium | reverse complement strand
TAGCACTAAAGAAACGCTGAACTGAAGTGTCTCCAGCTTCAAGAGTAACTGTTTGACCTTCAGTAAACAGATTTCCAAAATCAACAGCTACTGTATTCATTAGAGTGTAATCACCAATAAATTCTTCTTCTCCAATAGGGCAAACTACTGGAGTAGTATACCTAAAGGGGGATTGGAAGAAAGATCCACTGGCAATATTACCATTTACATCAATATTATCACCTAAGTCATTCGTAAACTCACGACCATCAGTAAGCCTAAGGTTAAATCTCGTTGTAAAGGTATCTCCGCCAAAAATGTTGTCAGCCGTAAGATTTACTAAACCAAGAAGTTCTGTTAAGGAAACGGTATAAGTAAATCTGGGAAGACCATTAGGTCCAATAGCAAAAGCACTGCCAGGAATTGTAGTGACCATCACTTCCTGATCAACGATACCTCCACTAGAATCTCCTTCCTCGGATGAACCGTCAGAAAAAGTCACAAATACCTGAACATCTGATAGTAAAGCTCCATCTTCCTGATCCTGCTCTTCCAATTCAACCGAAAACTCTGCAGTATCAGGAGCGTCAAATGGAAATTCATTAGAAAGAATCTGTACTGTTCTCAAGATCGCTCCGCGCTCTACATTGTCGATTAATATATCAACTTGTTCTTCTTCTTCGCAAGAAGTAAATATTCCTGCTATAAATGGGAGTAAAAATAAATATTTTAGTTTTTTCATTTCATTTAAATTTTAATTAGATACAGGAAATCCCCCTACAGCTGCAGATGGTGGATTGTTGTCCCAAAAAACCTGCTGATTTAAGTCTGGTTTTTGCGTAATATTTGAATTAGAAGCTGCTTCCGACAAAGGATAAAAAAGAGATCTAGGGAAGCTTCCTGGATCAGGTTCGAGGTTTGGCTGTAAGGTTGTTGGGAAACCAGTTCTTCTATAAAAATTATAGGCATCTATACCAGCTCCATATAAAGTTACCCAATATTGCTCGGCTAAGATGTTCCATTGATCTTCTATAGAACCAGTGTCAAAAGAAGTGCCAATCATAGTTACAAAATCAGCATTATCAGCCATTGTGGGAAAAAAGGCAGAATTTGCACCTGGATCTAGATTACTAAAACCTTGAACTTTGATTATAGATTTATTAATGCCATCTTCTATAAAAGTTCCCGCCATTGGTGGATTTCCATTTAATAACGCAACTTCGGCTCTCCAAAAATCAACAAATGAAGCCAAAATAAATGGAGAAATACCTGCACCTTGCCCGCCATTATCTAGATCACTTTCAAATGCAAAAGTGTCGTCATCAAAGACTCCAGCTGAAGGATAGACTCCTGAAGAAGTTCTTATAGGACCGTCAGGTGGAATACCCTCGGCGTTTCCGTGATCTCTACCCCAAAAACCATCTTCTAAGAAGCAAAAGAGATCTCCAAAACCTTGATCTATATAGTGTTGAGGAGGGGTTTGTAAAGAACATTGTAAATTTTGCTCATCACCTTCTGGCATACAGGAAGCCCCAGGGGTACAATCACTTTGACGAAGAAAATAATAGCGTATTCTAGGATCATTTGTTGTTGCCATCAAATTCATTAACCAATTGGAACGATAAATGTTTGCTCCAGATGGCGTATAATTAGCCCCGTATTCAGGATGTCTGGTTCCTGGTTGTTGAAAGTTTGATCCCCAAGTGAATTGAAAATCCTGAGAAGAATCTTGAATGAAGTTGCCAGAATTTGCAATAGCATTAAAATTAGTAAGAGCATTGGGATCAACTAAACGTGTTTGTAGATAGATACGCATACGCATGGTATTCGTTAGTCTATTCCAAGCAGGTATGTTAAAATCAAGGGCACCATCACCATCTAAATCTTCTTCTTCTTCATAAAAGAAGTCTATTTCTAATGGTGGTGAATTTGGAGTAAAATTAGCATCTGCTTGATCCAATAAATCCAGAGCAGCTGCATAAACTGCCTCACCTGAATCAACACCTGGTAGAGGGAATTCTAAGGCATTATTAGCTTCCGAAAAAGGGACATCACCGATCATATCTACAAGTGATACAAGATAATATGCTTGAAGAGCCTGAGCTACACCAATATGATTAGTAAAGCCTTGTTGTTGAGCAAGAGGAATCATAGTTGCTATATCTTCAAACATCCCAGGATATGCACTTGCCCAAAAACCATTAAGAGTACCAGGCTGCAAGGCGTTAAGATAGTTCCTGCCAGCAAATTGCTCAATACGAGTAAGTTGTGCTCCAAGACCATTTATACCTTCAATCCCTCCTACAAAGGATAGCTGAATGCTGTTAATAAACAAGTCAATACTTGCTTGATCTTCTGTCAAGGCATTTGGACTATTTGCCAAATCCAATTCTGTTGTTTCACAAGAGAAGAATAAGCCTCCTGATAAAAGTGAAACTAAAAAAAGTTTATATATATTTTTCATGATAATTATTAAATTTTATTAAAAAGTGGCTCTTACAGCTACTCCCCAACGTCTTCCAGTTGGACTATTTAGGAATTCAAAACCTCTACTGTTTCCAACACCATTAGTTACACCCGGATCAAAATTAGTACCGTCAGGAGTATTAATAGCATCAAACCATAGATTTTGACCACTGGCTGTAATAGATAAACTACCAAAAGGTGTTCTATCTAAAAACTTAGAAGGAAAGGTATACCCTAAAGAAACTTCTTGTAATCTTAGTACAGTAGCATCGTAAACTCTAAGCTCTGTAGGTCCGAATAATACATTGCTAAAATAGAAATCTGAATTATTTATTTGAACCGTATTAGGAGCTCCCGTCGCTTGTTGAACACCAGGTAAAATAAAGGTATTTAAACGATCCAAAGTATCGGTGGTTAAACCACGACCCAATAATACTGCAATAGTTGAAGAAGCAATATCTCCACCTTGTGTATGATTAAATTGGAAACCTGCATTCCAGTTACCCCAAGTAAATGTGTTGATATAATTCATAATAAAATCAGGATTAGGGTCACCCACAATAGGAGTTAAACCTTCTTCATCCACCGTTTCTATAATATAATTACCCTGAGCGTTTACTAAAAATTCTCCTGTATTAGGATCTCTACCAATTCTCGTACCAACAAGAGCTCCTAAAACTTCACCTTCTCGAGCAACATTTCCTCCTTGGCGACCACCATTACCAGAGAAAATAATCTGATCAACATCAGTACCTAAATCTGTAACAATACTTTGACTAGTCGTAAAGTTTACACGAGCATTCCAGGTAAATTTACCTCCTTTAAAGATATCAATACCTAAATCTGCTTCGAAACCATCTCCCTGAATTTCTCCAACATTTACTGTCGAGTTTGTTACCCCAGATGAAGGAGGAAGTGGACTTCCTACAATCAAATCTTCAGTAGTTCTGTCAAAATATGATGCATCAAGAGTAACTCTGTTATCTAAAAATCTGGACTCAAATCCAACTTCAAATTCTCGTTGTAATTCAGGTTCTAAACCAGGATTAGCAATCGTATTAGAGGCAGAATTTGTTGCGGTGTCATTCCCTGTTCCTCCTGGAGAGGTATCCTGAAACGCTTGGATATTAAAGGCTAGAGTTTGCACTGTAGGGAACGAAGCTAGACCTGTTCCTGCTGAAGGGAAACGTGCAGAAGTTCCTACACCTCCTCTTAATTTTAAATAATTTAATCCCCATTTGTCTGATTTTAGTCCTGGGATTATTTGAGTAGGTATTAATGACACACTGGCACTTGGATAAAATAAAGATCTATTTTCTGTTTGTAAGTTAGATGCCCAGTCATTACGGGCAGCTAAGGTAAGAAATACCCAATTATCATAATCTGCGGCAACCTGTCCATATAAACCTACGATATTACGCGTACCTCTACCTTCAATCTCATTATTATTGGCAAAATTAAAATGGCGTTGTACATCAAATACAGCTTGACCCGTACTCGCGACACCAGCAATTCTTATTTCTTCAGAACGAGATGTAGCACCAACATTAAATGTTAAACCTACTTTAGATCCTAAGTCATAATCTCCATTAACCACTATACTATGGTCATAGATTTGGTTAAGTACATTAAAAGTATTTAAAGAACCAGTAACATTACCATCTAAACCTCCACGATTCTGATATTGTTCACTTAGTGTATTAAACACATCAATACCAACACGGTAAAAAGCATTGATATGATCATTAAAATTATAAGTCAATACAGTACTACCTTGAATTCTATGAGTTAATTCAGTATTGGAAGCATTTGCAACGGTCCATAATGGATTTTGAATATCATTACCTTGACGATAATAGACGCTACCTCCAGTATCTGGAATTTGGAATGGTAAACCAATCAAATCTACAGAACGAGGCGTAAAAAATAAATGTCCAAAAACAGAAGAGGTTCCTGCAAAAGTACCATTACCCTCGGATTCCGCAATTGGCGGAGCGGCATTTTCTGTACGCGAAAAATTCAAATTAGCCGTTATATTAAATTTATTTGACAAATCTGCTCCACCACCTACAGAAAGGTTATTTCTCCGTAATGAATTTCCAGGAGTAAACCCATTCTGATCCAAATGACTAAAACTCACATTGTAAAAGGTGTTATCCGTAGATCCCCTTAAAGCAATATTGGTGTTAGAAGCACCTCCTGTACGGAAGAAACGCTCTACGCTATTATACGGTCTCCATTCATAACGAGTATTTTCAAATTCTGGGAAGAAAGGTGATTGTACTCCAGTAGAATATGGATGAGCTAGTGTGCCATTTTCATCAATAGCTGCTTGATTTCCGAATCCCGCAACACCATCTCTGGAAAAACTAGGTCCCCAATTAGAGAAGAACCAACCGAAATTCTGATCAAATCCATTCCCGAATTCGTTCTGATAATCTGCAAGAGAAGCTACGGTGTCTACAAAATAAGATTGAGAAATCGATACTTCATTCTTTTTAGCTCCCTGATTTCTTGAGCCTGATTTAGTAGTAATTAAAATAACTCCATTACGACCTTCAGATCCATATAATGTTGCTGCAGCAAGGCCTTTAAGTACACTTACGCTTTCAATATTATTAGGATCTAAATCTAAAGATCTACTCGAACCATTGTTAGCTGCAAATGCAC
>CAYXQH010000483.1:0-5121 GCA_964467425.1 uncultured Saprospiraceae bacterium | reverse complement strand
CTTTGAACTCTTTCAGAATATTATTCCATTGTTCATTTGCTACAACGTTTTCATCACTACCCCCTTTTAGATTAATAGATTTGGATGCTGGGAGGTAGGCCATTGCTATACCTTTGTAATCTGGTAATTTCTGTTTAATCTTGTTTTCTTCTTTTGACGATTGATCGATCTCTTTTTTAATCGAAGTACTATCTATAGACTGTTCAACATTTTTATTTTGTTGTTGACCCTTTTCATTAGAATCAAAGTCTTGCTTTTCTTCTGATGTATCCAAATCAGCATTATTTACAATTTTATTTTCTTTGTTTTGATTGTTAGTATAAACAAAAAAACAAATAGCAATCAATAGCGCAAGACTTGCTGCTGCTAGTAAAGGTCTGAAGAAGCCCCTCCTCTCCGCCATTTCAATCACAGAAGCAGGCAACTCTTTATCTGATTCTTCCTCTTGATTCTGCCGGTCCAGCTGCGCAATTTGTACTTTCAAACGTTTCTTTCCAGCTTTTTGAATTCCTTCGTTTTCTATTCGTTGTATTTCTAACTCCAATGCAAGTTGCTCATCTTTTGCAACAGCATCTTCAAATGCTTTTTTTTCAGAAGCACTCATTTCGTTTTTTAAATATCGGTCAATTTCATTAAAATGCTTCATAACAAAGACTTTATAAGATCAATTAGTGAATCATTGTCCTTTACCATTTCTCTTAACTTTTTACGACAAATATGAACTTCATTTTTAACAGATTGCATTTTCCATTTTTTTTGGTCTGCGATCTCCTGCATAGAATATCCCATAGCACGTAAAGTGAGTACATCTCTACAGTTTTTTCCCAATTTACTCAACAACAAATCACAAACATTTTCAATCGCTTCTTGTCTTTCTTGTTGATGAAAAGCTTTTATTCCTTCTTCGTCATCAATTGTAATTTGATCATTTGGCAATAATGTCTCCTTCAAATTTCTCTTTTTCCGCTGTCTCAAAATACTTTTCAATTTGAATTTACATATACTGACAAAATAAGTAGACAAAGCACTATCTCCGCGAAATTTGTTATTATTTAGATTGACGACTAAGTCGGAAAGTGCGTCATAAAAAACATCGTTGATCAAAGCATGCTCTAATCCAAAATTTGAAACTTGTTTAGCTACCAGAAGCCTCCAATTTGAATCTTTTAAAATCCAATTTAATGCCTTATCCCGTTCAGCAATATTTCCTTTTAAGGCCTTGATTAACAACTGATCATCATGGTATGCAGTCATATAAAGCGACTTTTCAGATTTGCCTTTTAAATGTATTAAAACTCAATGTCTTTTTGACGAATTTAAAAAACATTCCTCAACAATTTATCAATCATCAAAAGTAAACTATTTCTCTCTCTATAATCCGTAATGGAACTTTTTTATTAGATTTCATATCTTCTACTATAGAAAGCATTTGTATCCAATTTCCCTTTTTGTCTAATTCATACTCCATTGTCATTTTGATGTGTTGGTCTCTCAGATAGTTGATATCTTCATCCGATATTAAAAAGCCACGATCATTATATACTTTTATCGACTTACGATCTATATTACCCTCTGAGTTCATTAATGTTTTTTGAATTTCTCTTTCATGGTCATCATAAAGTCGGACAACTTTGGCCAGTAAGTTTCCTTCAGGATCATAGGTTGTAGTGATTTTTCGATCAGAATAGTTTTGAATATTTCTTTTAAAGACTTGCTCACTATGTCGATCGTACTTCACCTTTTTAATGAGTTCACCTTTAGCGTTATATTGATACGCCCATCTATACTTTAAATTTCCTTTTCTATTGTAAATCCTCATATCTATAAGGTTTCCATCCTGATCATATACAGAAGTATAACGTTCTTCTAATTCATAATCCTTATCTGAAGAGGTATATTCAATTTCATTATTATTTTCATCATACTTATATGTAAAAAGACTAACGAGATTGGTTTCATCATTAAATAATCTTCCTCCAGTTTTATACCCTTTGCTGTTATAGGTGGCGATTTCTTTCTCTACAAGATTTTCTTTTTGAGGTGTTCTTACTGAACCACTTAGCTGATATACTCGTGCCACCTGCCTTTTTACTGCTCCATTAAGACTTTCCTTTTCCCATGAAGTTTTTGGATTACTTGTTATGCTTAGCAGTATACCGAGACCAATAAATGTAAGTATTTTCATGTTCTGTTTTTTTAAATTACTAATTTGTTTTATCTATTGGTGGTAGTGACGATCAGAATGGTACTCGACTTTTCTTTCTTTTTTAAAAAAATAAAACCTCGCTCCTTAAAGGATTGAGGTTTTACTACTTATTCAAAATTGGAAATATTTTTTTCTAATACTATTTTGATACGGTTATTTTAAATTTTTAGAGATATTATCCCCTCTATCATTTCCATTAATTCGTTTTGACTCTCTTTATTGGTATAGGTCAATTCGATATTCAAAAATTCTCCATCGTTTAGATCTCGCACAAAGACAACAAATCCAGACTCTTTTTCAGCCTCCATTACTTTTTCGTACTCCTTGTCATATTCTTCCTTGCTATTTTTTTTTATAAATTCTTCTTTATATTTCTCCATCATAAGTCCTGCAAAAACAGCCTTACTCATATTGAAGTATTTGTATTTTTGGTCATCTATTTTTCTGGACTTAAGTTTTACGATTTTTTTGTCAACGGAGGTATTTATCTCTTTGATCGCATTTTCGATATGCTTTTCAAATGACAGACCTTTATTGATGAACTTTTCGGTTACAACAATATGATTCTGATTATCCTTTTCAAACTTTGTAGACCAACCATCGGCGTATATATTTCTTTCTATACTGTAGTTCTCCGGAATTGGCATTTTAATACCGTAATCATGGAGACTAAAAAAACCTTCAGCATCAGCGGATTTCTTACCCTTTTGGTAGTAGGCTCGATCTATCGTAACCTGGCTATCGTCCGCGGGTGGCAGTGAAGCAAAACTAGCTCCTTCCATAGCAAGTTTTAATTCATCAATCATCTTTACTTCGCCTGTTGTCCTGATAGTTATCACATCCCTTCCTGTCTGGAGGAAGTACTGCGCATACATCAATTTTCCTTTGACACCTTCTTTTTTATATCTATAGTTAAGAAGGTAAAACTCTACGTCATTAATATCAACCGTTTTGGTAGCAAGATTATTCGAATTTACGCCAAAGATTGAAGCCAAACTAGATCTGGATTTTTCAAGCTGATACTTTTCACCAAAATAATCTTTGAAATGTTGAGCTGGCAATAGCGGTTCTGAAGCAAATATGAAATTATTGTTCTCCCCATGATTTAGACGGAGAATGGTGTTCTTTCCATACTTACTGGTATCATCCACTTCCCATCCTTCAGGTATAGCTAACTCAAGACCATATCGATCGTCTGTGAAGACATCATTTTCGACTACTCCTCTCGGGCCTATCTGAACGACATCCTTATCTTCTGAACACGCAGTAAAAAGAAAAAAGAACAAAATCGCTGTTAAATATTTTAATGCTTTCATTACTCTTACTTTAGTTTAACAATGGTTTATCAAAATTGGAAAATTCTTATTGCTTAATAATTTTTTCCACTCCTATCCCCCATTCATTAGAAATTTCAATAAAATAAATCCCATTCGGCAAATCAGAAACATCAATCTCTGTATCCATACTATGAATATCTTTTTGTACTAAATAGATTTGGCCTTTTGCATCTATGATTTTTATGCTCTCAAGCCCTTGACTGGATCGAATTTGAAGTAAATTATTTACAGGGTTAGGGAATAAAGAAAACGTATTTTTCAACATGGAAAGATCATCAAGCGCATCAATAATATCCGACTTCACACTAAGATTATCTAAAATAAATCCATCCTCATCTAGAGTTGTATTAAAGTCTGCGTCATCAAATTGTTGAAAACGCAAAATACATTGATCGGAATAATCCAAATTATAAATAGTACTAAGACTATCTAAATTGATCGTTATCGGAATCCCATTAAATTGGTTATCCGGGTAGGCTACAAAATCAAAGGTGAATATTTGTGTAAAACTCAGACCTCCATTATTGCTAAAATAAAGTCCATCCTGATTATGATTTTCATTATAAAAATCTAATAGTTCAAAACACAAAACAACGTTCTCCTCATTTTGCAAATCAAGATGAAGATCCAATGCGTTGGAAGTCAGTCCATCATCACAGATTTTACCGACTACAAGTCCTGGGGTATTATTTGTACCATTTGCATCAACGATCCCAACAAAACCCGTTGGTTTAACCGTACATTCCAATGGGAACATCGTCGAATCACCATGCACCCAATTCCAACTCTGACCTAAAGTTCCATCATTAGAATTGTCAAAGTTATCCTCGAAAGGTAAGGTCGCATATACTGGTGTTCGTTGTTCTACAAAAACATTATCGATAATAAATCCATCTTCATCTAAGGTCGTATTGAAATCCGCATCATCATATTGCTGGATTCGAATGATAAATGTACTTGTCAATTCTAAGCCAACGGAAGCAGCCAAAGCATCTACATGAAAAGGCGGAAAAGTGCCCCAGGTACTATTGCACCAATCTACTGCTTTAAATGTATACACTTGATGAAAACTCGCACCTCCGTCATTACTGAAATACAATCCATCCTGGTTATGGTTCTCTTCATAAAAATCAAGTATGGAAAAAGAAAAATATACATCGTTTAATCCTCCCAGATTTAAATGTAAATCTAATGCATTGGAAGTCAGGCCATCATCACAGATTTTTCCCATCACAAGTCCTGGAGTACCATCTATCCCGTTGGCATCGACAATCCCAACAAAACCCGTTGGTTTTACGGTACATTCCAAAGGCGACATCGTCAAATCTCCATGCACCCAATTCCAACTCTCCCCTAAAGCTCCGTTATTAGAATTATCAAAATTATCCTCGAAAGGTAAGTCCGCATATACTGGTGCTCTTTGTTCCACTAAAACATTATCGATAATAAATCCATCTTCATCCAAGGTCGTATTGAAATCCGCATCATCATATTGCTGAATTCGAATGATAAAGGTACTCGTCAATTCTAAGCCCACGGAGGCAGCCAAAGCATCTACATGAAAGGGTGGAAAATCAC
>CAYXQH010000482.1:0-5144 GCA_964467425.1 uncultured Saprospiraceae bacterium | reverse complement strand
GGAGATGAACAATTCGAGATGTTTGAAGCTGGTTGTCATGCGCTTGATGGTCCCAATATAAATCGTGTAATTAATGTCGTGGCAGGACAAGATCAAACGGTAACATTTGGTTGGAATAGTTGTGATGCTTCTTGTGTGCCACCGCCGCCTCGTCCAGATTTAAAGATCACGTTTGATGATCCGGATGTTGATTATAATTTAGCGGAATTTGGTGGAGTTGTTAATTCTGCAGTTGTCACTAATCCTGATCCAGTATTAAATGATAATGTATTGACGGCAACGAAACCACCAGGAGCAGATTGTTGGGGTGGTACTGTCGTCGGAAATGGTGGACTTGAAAACCCAATTCCTTTTACAGCTACCGAGCAAAGAATGGTAATGCAGGTTTGGTCTCCATATGTAGGGGCTCCAATTCTTTTGAAAGTGGAAGATGCAAATAACCCTGCAATAGCTTCTGAAGTTCTTGCATTGACAACTGTCGCTAATCAATGGGAACTTTTAGTTTTTGATTTTGCAAATGGAGCTCCAGCCTTGAATCTTGCTAATACCTATAGTAAAGTGATTGTGTTTACTGAATTCTGGTGTAATGTAGGTGGTTCAGGCACGAACCAGCCCTTTTATTATGATAATATCAACATTTATACAGAACCTACAGTAGCGCTTTCCTGTCCTCCAAATGCAGTAATTGCTGGATGTGGTGCTGCTGATGTGACTCCATTTGCTGACTTTGCAGCCTTCGAAGCTGCCGGTGGATCTGTAGTTGATGGTAATGAAGTTACCTTTAAATTAATAGGTACAACGTCGTCTGGCTCTTGTCCGGTTCTTGTTGAAAATATGTATGAGATTACTGATTTCTGTGGATGGAAAGATACTTGTTCACATATTACAGAAGTAGGATCTCCTGCTCCTGTTATTTCTTGTCCTGGAGATCAAGTGGTTACTTGTTTTGAAGATATAGATGCTGATCCAAACAACTTGACAGTTTCTACAAGTTGCGGGCTTGGTTTTACGGCTTATGTAAAACAACCATTAATCACTGGTGGAATACCTGGATGTGATGGAGTGACCTATACTTATATTTATAAAGTAATTGATGATTGTGGCAATGTTTCTGAATGTGAACAACAGTTTTTAATTCAAAATAACGCACCAACTGTTACCGTTGCACCAGGAACTTCTGTAGATTGTTATAGTGACATCGACGTTTCTGAAGCAGATGCAACGGTTACGACTGATTGTGCAGGAGATTATACACTTACTATTATACCACCTGATTACGATGGTACATTCTGTCCTGGTGATCAATTTGTTTTCACTTATCGAGTAATTGATTTCTGTGGACGTGTTGTTGAAACGACGAGAACCTTTACCAGTGCTAATAATAACGGACCTGTCATTACTTCTATTCCTCTTAATATGACTAGTGAATGTGAAGTTGGACCAAGTTTACAACAATTTCAAGCAGAGTCAAATTGTGGAGGTGATATTGAATTCTCTGTTTCTGATCCGGTAGTTGTTGGAACTCCTGGCTGTCCTGGAACTCAAATAGAATACACTTATTCAGCAACAGATAATTGTGGAAGAACGGCTGAACATACACAGATTATTACGATTCAAAATGAAGCACCAACGATTGACTGTCCTGAAACGCTTCAAATATTTGGATGTGAGGATGGAGCAACGGATGAAATGATTGAAGCATGGTTAGCTTCTGTAACGGCGAGCTCTTCATGTGGTGGAGAAGTACAGGTAAACAATAATTATAATGGTAATCCAGGCATGTGTGTCAATAATGGATTTTCGAATGTAACCTTCTTTGCAACTGATAATTGTGGAAGAACGTCAACTTGTGTTGGAACGATTGTTATAATTGATACTGAAGCACCAATTATTTATGATGCCCCACAAGAGATGTTGGTTCCATGTAATGAGGTAGCTCAATCAATTTTTGATAATTGGTTAGATACTCAAGGAGGTGCTGGAGCGATTGATGGATGTTGGGGGAATAATATTTCCTGGTCGACTAACCCATCGAATCCTCAATTAAATTGTGCAAATGGACCACAGGCGATTGTTGTAGAATTCATTGCTACGGATGGTTGTGGAAATTCTTCTTCTGTAACGGGTATCTTTAATACAAAAATACCAGCAGATGAGATTGATATTGACGGATCTACTGAACGTGAAAATGGAGATGCTATCGCTGATGTTCAAATAGCAGTTGCTGGTGGTGTCTCAGGTACTCCTGACATGACCTATACAAATAATGCTGGTAGCTACGGTTTACCAGATGTGGAGTATGAAGAAAACATGACAGTAGAACCATACAAAAATGATGATCCATTTAATGGTGTTACTACACAGGATTTAATGATGCTTCAACAGCATATTCTATCGATCCAAACGCTGGATTCACCTTATAAGAAAATCGCTGCGGATATTAATCGAAGTGGACATATTTCTACCTTAGATATCATTCACTTACGTCGATTAATTCTGTTTATCGATGAAGAATTCCAGGAGAATACAAGCTGGCGTTTTGTAGAGGCTGACTTTGTATTCCCGAATGCTGATAATCCATTTGAAACAGCGTTCCCGGAAGTGTATACTGTAGAAGGCTTAGAAGAAGAAGAGGCTGATTTTATCGGAGTGAAAATTGGTGATTTAAATATGAGCGCATCACCTAATGGTTTAGTAGGAGACAATGATGATCGTTCCGGATTAGATGATCTTACTTTCTCTGTGAAAGAAGAAGCAATGAAAGAAGGTCAGGAATACCAAATCAATTTCACTGCAGAAAACTTTGAACAAATCAATGGTTTCCAGTTTACACTTAATTTCGATCAGGAGGCATTGGATATAGTTGAAATCCAGGCTGCTGATCTTGTAGATTTTGATGACAAAAACTACGGATTAAGCAAAGCGGAAAGCGGGGCGATTACTATGAGTTGGAATGCGGATCGTTTGATTGATTTAAAATCGGATGAAATTCTTTTCACACTAGTAGTGACCGCAAATCAGGAAGTGAAACTTTCCGACGTGTTATCGATTAGCTCTGAGTACACTAAAGCAGAAGCTTATCAAGCGGAGAGTTTAATGAATGTAAATCTGACTTTCAACACAAACGGATTGCTTAGTGCTGCAGATAAATTCCAGTTATTCCAAAATCAACCAAATCCATTTAAGGATGCGACCATGATTGGATTTAATCTTCCGGAAGCTGGAGCTGTTAGTTTAGAAGTCTATGATGTATCAGGTCGATTGATTTATGCTGAAAATGGAGATTATGCAAAAGGTTATAATCAGATTGATTTAGATCGAGCGGATTTGCCAAGTGGTATTTTGTATTATCAAATTAACACGGCAACAGATTCTGACGCTAAGAAGATGATTCTTATTGATTAAAATTGTAATCAATTATAAATATGGTTTTAAAAGGCTGTCCATCGGGCAGCCTTTTTTTGTATAATACTGAATTATAGTTTTATTTCGATTTTAGTTTAACGCCCACGAAAAAAGTTCTGGGTAGGGAAGGACCAAAAACAAAATTGCTATCTCTGTTTTTTTCAATATCGAAATTATCCTGATAAGAATTGAAGAGGTTCTTTATTCCTGTGTAAAATTCTATTGCAGTTCCCATCTTATTTAAATATGCCGTATAGCCAACTTTAGTATTTAATTCAGAATACGGATTTGAAATGAATATTTCATCTGTTAACTGATTTGGTGCTCCTGCAAAGTGTGGGATTTTCATTTTTCCTGTATAAACGTAATTAATATTAGCAGAAAAAACTTTGTTTGGCGTGAAAGAAAGAGTAGCAAAACCATATTCCCTTGGAGTTCTGATAAACTCTCTTATTCCATCCAATTCATCAATGTATTCTATAGGAGTATCAAATTTACTTGATTGAAAGGTAAAGCCAGTTTCTAATTGAACCTTTCGCTGATAGTTGGCTCGTAATTCCAGTGTAACTCCTTTAACAGTAGCTCCTTGTCCATTGTTTTTCTCAAAGAGTTCTCCGAAATTATCTTGACCAATTGGCTGAAGAAAAAAGGCATCATTTAATCGGGTATGAAATCCTTCAAGCGTAAAACCAGCAACTAAATTGTCTGTTGGTATATCGTAGTTTATTGAAGCACTAAAACTCCGCGAAGTTTCGGGCTGTAAGTCTGGAGATAAACCAATGCGCGAGATACCGCCACCAGCAAAAGCAATATGTAAATCTGCATCAAATGATTGAGGTGCTCTAAAACCAGTTCCATAATTAACCCTGAACTGCGTGTTTAGTTTATGTTTATAAAGCAAAGATATCCTTGGGTTTAATACAAGATTATCAACTAGGTTATGTTGGTCTATTCTTAAGCCAGAAAGTAAATTTAAAGAAGGAAATATTTCCCAATCACTCTGAACAAATAGTCCCAGGTTTTTAGTGGTTTGATCTATTAAATAATTGTATGCAATAATTTCATCAAATACCTTGTCAAACACATATTCGCTACCAAAAGTAAAGGTGTTTACTCCATTTAGAAAGTTACTTACTTTGTGGTTCAACTGAAAGCCACCTTGTAGCGTCGTAGAATTGGAAGTACCGTAAGGAGGATTTTCTAAATGTGTTTGAATGGCTAAACTATCATCAGGAAAAATTCCAGTATAGTGTTCTCTCTTCGTGTTCTGCCAAGCCGAATAAACGATGATAGAAGAATTATCATTGTTGAAGTTAATTTGATAATCAGCACTTCCCATCCATACGTTATGTGTTCTCTCTTCAGATTGTTGTGTTAAATAAACAGGTTTGTTAACCATCTCTCCACCATATCTAAACTCATTCAAATTACTAAGGCTCAGTTCCAATTTTTGATCTTCAGTAGGTAAAAAGAAAATATTCGTTCCGAATGAAGTGTTTTCAATTTCTGGAATTTCTGAAAAGTTATCATCATTGTGATCATACAGCTCACGTTCTCTGTGATTAAAGAAAAATGAAGCCCCTGACTTTTTATTTGGTTGAACTAAAGAGACGTTTCCACTTAATATAAAATCATCACTAGCTCCATTTATATTTTGATAAAATGAGTTTAGTTCATACGAACTTTCTTTGGGTATTTTGGTGATTACGTTTACGGATCCACCTATTGCACTGGATCCG
>CAYXQH010000481.1:0-5159 GCA_964467425.1 uncultured Saprospiraceae bacterium | reverse complement strand
ATGGCGAGTTGCGTTTGCAGGGAATGTTAGCTCAAGTCCAAAGCCTATCTGGAATCCTAATATTAGAGCATTTGAAATCTTGGTGCAAGATGATTTATCAAATTTATATTTACTCAATAGTAGTGGAGAAGTACGATGGCGTCGATCATTAAAATCACCGATGCTGTCTGAAGTACACGAGATTGATTATTATGAAAATGGAACTAAAGTATTTTTGTTTAATACTGCTCATAATATTTATCTGGTTGATAGGGAAGGTAGAGATATCGGAAACTTTCCACTGCGTTTACAGTCACCGGCAACCAATGGGATGTGTGTAGTAGATTTTATGGGTACCAGACAATACAAGTTTTTCCTGGCTTGTGAAAATGGGCATGCCTATGGTTTTACCAAAGAAGGAAGTCCGGTTTTTGGCTGGAATCCAAAAACGCATGTGGGTCGCGTATTTGAACCATTCCAACATTTTCAGCAAAAGGGGAAAGATTATCTGGTTATTTTAAATGATCATGGTAAGTTATTAGCGTTCAATAAAACTGGAAACAGAGCATTTAGAAGGGTAGTGGTTGGTAAAAAATATAATAAGAGTCCCGAAATTTTAAATCTTGGAAAACGGAAAGTGATTGCCTTGGCAAATGAAGAAGGGAATCTAAAAATAGTAAACAATCGAGGTTATAGTTATAATTTAAAATTGAAAAAAGATCCTTCAGCTGATGTAAAGCTGGCTTTTGCAAACCTTACTGGTGATCCAGCTAAAGATTTTCTGACTCTGGATAAGAATAAAGTACGGTGCTTTTATCAGGATAAAAATAAAGTAAAAGAGTTTTTTGAGATTGATCTTCAACGAGATCAGGATGAGCTTTTTGAAGTCAAAGCGCCAAAAGTTGGCTATTCTCTTTTTGGAACCCTCAATAAAAAGGATAAAAAAATTAACCTTTTTAATGCTCAAAATACCTTGCATAAAGGTTTTCCGCTTGCCGGAACCACGCCTTTTTCCATGATTGATATGTATGGAAATGACAGTAATATCCTCCTAGTTGGATATGAAAACGCCGTTTTCGCTTACCAAATTTCAGATTTAAACTAAAAAATCTGCTGTAAATTTTTCAGTATCAAATTAATCGTTTTTTTTATTTTTCAGTCTTGGTACAGTTGTTGACTTATTGTTATTGTCTTTAATAAGATCCTACCCCCCTTCCAAAATCCTACCTTTATAATTTAAATTTTTTAAAATGAGAAATGCAATTAAACTAAGCCTTAACATGATTAATGTTGAGCAATTAACAGATGTAGACAAAGCAAAACTTAAAGGGGGAGGCTTTGCAGTTGAATTTGGATGTCCACCACCAGTGGCTCTTCCAAAGCAAGAAGACGCAAAGTAATTTTCATTATTTAAGTCTATCCTCATTAGAGGGAAAATGCTGCTTCATTATTTGAAGTAGCATTTTTTATTAAAAAAACTCTTTACTATATGGTTTAGATAGATGCATTTTGAATAGGAGAATTTGCTAAGATTTTCCAATAGTTTTTGATTTCAATTGGTGGTATCATTTTTGTCTTAATTAAATACATAAATTGCCTGATAGGCAATATCATTCCCTCAAAAAATAAGTTTTGTCAAACGCTAAAAACATACATCAATATTTAATTCTATTTTCCTTTCTGTTCATTTCGATTAATGGGCACACGTTTAATATTGATAGTTTAGTGCAAATTGTAAATAACATAGAAGACTTATCCGATCCAGAAGGGCTGCTCAAATTAAATATTCAAATTTCTACTACCTATCAAGACAAGCAAGAATATTCAAAATCCATGCAGTATGCTGAAAATGCATTGGAAATCCAACGTAAAACGGGAAATAAAGAATTTGAAAGCAAAATTTATTTTAATATTGCTTATGGAGCACACTGGTTAAATAATTACAATAAAGCTTTAGAATATTATGAATTGAATCTTAAATCATTGGATGAAAATGATTTAGAAGATAAAAGGCATCAAGGAGTGGTTTATGGCCGCTTGGCAGCTATTTATAAAGATTTGGGTAAATATGAAAAATCTTATGATAATCAACTGCAATCTTTGCAAGTTGCTGAAACCTTGAAGGATACAGCAAATATAGGTACGGCGATTTATCAGTTAGGTTCTTTGTTTTATTATCAAAAACAATATGATAAAGCATTGGAATATTATCAAAAAGCTCAACCCTTTACAGAGAAAACCCCAAGAATGGCCTATGCTTGTTTAGCTGCAATAGGAACGTCATATGAAAGCTTAAATCAATTCGAAAGATCTTTAGAGTACAATAAACGATCTCTGGATAAAGCTTATGAGTTGGATTACAAAACAGGAGTTGCATACTCTTTGTCTAATATCGGATCAACCTATATCTCTTTAAAACAGTACGATAAAGCTATTGACTATATCGTTAGAGCCCTTGTTTTAAAAAAAGAGCTAAAAGATAAATGGGGAGTTACAGGAACTTTAAGACATTTGGCAGACCTTTTAATTAAAACAGGCAAACCTGAAAAAGCTATCCCACATCTGGAAGAAGCTTTAGCCATTGCAGAAGAAATTCAGTCCAAACCTAGAAAATTAGAAATTTATCAATTCTTTTCCGTGGCCTATAAAGAAATTGGGGACTTCGAGCAGTCCTTATATTTTATCGAAGAATATGCTACCTTAAAAGATAGTGTGCTAAATGAAAAAACAGTGGAGCAGATGGGCGCGCTGCAAGAAAGTTATGAAGTCGAGAAAAAAGAAAGTGAAATTCTATTACTTAAAAAAGATAATGAAGTATTAGAAGCTCAGCAAGAATTGGACGAATTATATAATTTCCTTTGGATAGGTGCTGCTATTCTTTTAGGATTACTTTTGCTATTGTTTTTTAATAGATATAAAACACAAAAGAAATCTTCTTTACTCTTAGCAGAAAAGAATAAGCAAATTAATAAGCAAAATGATGAGCTTCAAAAGGTCAATGAATTGATTTCAAAAACGAATCAATTGCTCGAACAAAACAAATTAAAGATCGAAGAGCAAAACAAAGCATTGGAAAGTTCTAATGAAGATCTTCGGAATTTCGCTTCTGTTGCTTCGCATGATTTAAAAGAGCCACTCCGAATGATTAACGCATATACTTCAATCCTTAAGAAAAAGTACGAAGGTCTGTTTGATGAGCGTGCTCATGAGTTTATGGGGTTTGTGGTTGATGGTGTTACAAGAATGGAGCAGTTAATCAATAGCCTGTTAGATTATTCAAGAGTTTCACTGAATGGTGGGAAAGAAAAATATAAGCTTTTAAAATTAAGTGATGTTGTAGAGATTGTAAAAGGAAATCTTCGTTTTCCAATTATCAAAAACTCTGCTACGGTCATGATGGAAAATGAAGAAGATTTTCCAATCGTTCGAGCGGATCAGGTACAAATGATTCAATTAATTCAAAACCTGGTTAGTAATGCAATGAAATTTACTGGAGATAAATTGCCAGTAGTTATTATTGGATTCAAAACGGAAGGCGATTTTCATACCTTTTATATTAAAGATAATGGAATTGGGATCAGCCCTGAAAATCAGGTTAAAATATTTGATATGTTGACCCGATTGCATACCAAGCAAGAATATGAAGGAACCGGAATCGGGCTTGCTACCGTTCGAAAAATTGTAGAGCGTCATCAAGGTAAGATTTGGGTAGAATCAGTAGAAGGAGAGGGTAGTACTTTCTTTTTTACGATGCCTGTTGTTAAAGAAGCAGAGCCAGTCATGGCTTAGTAATTAGCCATTAATAATTTTTTTTCTATCCACATTCTACATTCCACATTCTACTACCATTTTATCGGTTCCATACCTTGTTTCACCAATAATTCATTAGTCTTCGAAAAGTGTTTGTTTCCAAACCAATAACCTCGGTTTGCACTCAAAGGAGAAGGATGTCCACTCGTTAAAATATGATGCTGTAAACCATTTATCAGGCTTGCTTTTTTCTTTGCAAATCCTCCCCATAATAAGAAAACAAGACCTTCCCGTTCTTCCGATAGCTTTTTTATGACCGCATCGGTAAATTGATGCCAGCCAATATCTTTATGTGCATTCGCCTGATGTGCTCGAACAGTCAAGGCAGCATTTAATAAAAATACACCTTGATCTGCCCATCGTTGAAGATTGCCATTTGGAGGAGCTTCAAGTCCAAGGTCGGTTTTCAATTCTTTAAAGATATTCTCCAGAGAAGGTGGATTAGGAATACCATCCTGGACTGAAAAACAAAGCCCATGAGCCTGTCCAGCCCCATGATATGGGTCTTGTCCAAGGATAACAACTTTTACTTGATCAAAAGGAGTAGAATCGAAGGCATTAAAAATAAGCGGACCAGGAGGATATATTTTATAACCACTTTGCTTATCCTTTACGATAGCTTGTTTGATATTCCCAAAAAAAGGTTCTTTAAATACCTCAGAAAGTGCCGTTTTCCAGGAATCATGTATTTTTATATCACTCATAGCAGTTTGCGTTTCATTTAAAAGCTAAGATAAACGGAACTTTAAGGAAATTGAAAATGTTTAGAAATTTAGTTTTTAGTTTTGTGGTTTTATCAATAAAACTACTAAATTTGCATCGCCTTAATAGAAAGGCAGAAAAATACGTTTGGCCCCTTAGCTCAACTGGATAGAGCAGCTGCCTTCTAAGCAGCAGGTTTCAGGTTCGAGTCCTGAAGGGGTCACTAGGAAAGCCTCAACGCAAGTTGGGGCTTTTTGTATTTAAAAGAAGGATGAAATAGACGGCAGAGGTTATAAGGTTAAATTCTTTCTATTCAGTCTTTTATAGCTAGTTTTCTACAAATGTACTCCAAGTAAAAAGCCAAGATATGGTTTACTTCTATAGGTCCAATTAAAGCTATTTGTTTCGTCAATAAATTCTACACCAATGGCGATTCCTACATTGATGTATTTTATCTCTTTTAAAAAAGCAATTCCTGCATTCAAACCAACTTTGTTTATAGATGAATCTGTGGGGATTTCTGAATTCTCTGTATTTAATTGGATAAGTGAAGCACCAATAAAAGGACCAAATGAATTAGAGGATTCCTTAAGTTTTCCATGCCTGTATTTATAATTTGTTATTTTATAACTTAATAGTAAATTGATATTATTAAATCTGGATTTCCC
>CAYXQH010000480.1:0-5168 GCA_964467425.1 uncultured Saprospiraceae bacterium | reverse complement strand
AAATAAAAAATGTAAAACGTCGACTACATCTTTTACATAAACAAAATCTCTGCTTTGATGCCCATCTGCGATACCCCGTTTATGAGATTTGAAAAGCTTCATTTCGCCAGTCTTTTTGATTTGATTGACTGCATGAAAAATAACCGAAGCCATTCTCTTTTTATGGTACTCATTAGGTCCGTAGACATTAAAAAATTTGAGACCTGCCCAATAAGGAGGCTGCTTTTTTTGTTTTAAAACCCATCGATCAAAATCGTTTTTAGAAGCACCATAAGGGTTAAGCGGTTTTAGTTTTTCGACAATTGCATGTTGATCTTTATAACCATTTTTACCATCACCATAGGTAGCGGCGCTAGATGCATAGATCAAAGGAATTTGATGTTTGGTACAGGTTTTCCAAATCGACTTAGAGTAATCCAGGTTTAATTTTTTAAAAACAGCTTTATCTTTCAGTGTCGTATCAGTACGTGCACCTAAGTGAAAAACAAAATCAATTTGCGAACCCATTCTTTCAAAGAGATCTAAAAAAATATCCCGGTGGACCCACTCTCTGATTTGTTTACCATCAAGGTTGTATTCTTTATGATCTTTATAAAAATCATCAACAACCATAAGGTCACTAACATGTCCTTTGTCATTTAGCTTTCTTACCAAACAACTTCCAATAAATCCTAAAGCACCGGTGATGACGATCATATGTAATTATTAGGTTAAGAAAGTTAATGAGGCTTAAGAGGTTAAAGTAGATAAAGAAAGTGTCTTTCCTTTCCTTTAAACCTTAACCTCTTAGCTCTTGTTACACTTCCTGGTAGCTTTCTATAGGTGGACAAGTACAAATTAAATTTCGATCTCCGAAAGCATTGTTGACCCTTCCTACGGATGCCCAGAATTTAAACCCTTTCCTGAGATAGCT
Source organism: uncultured Saprospiraceae bacterium (assembly GCA_964467425.1). Classification (GTDB taxonomy): domain Bacteria; phylum Bacteroidota; class Bacteroidia; order Chitinophagales; family Saprospiraceae; genus JAHDHW01. The sequence continues at coordinate 4,255 of CAYXQH010000480.1, read as the reverse complement.
TAGAGGATAAGCCGCTTTCTCTCTGGAATAATCATAGGGCCAATCGTCTGAAGTTACCAAGTGCATAGTATGAGGTGCATTACTTAGTACATTCGAGTCCTCATTTGCTTCGCCAGTTGCGATCTCGTCAATCTCTTGACGAATAGCAAGTAAAGCATCGCAAAACCGATCTAATTCGTCTTTGCTTTCACTCTCTGTCGGCTCAATCATTATAGTACCTGCTACTGGAAAAGACAAGGTTGGGGCATGAAACCCGTAATCGATCAACCGCTTGGCAACATCTTCAGCACTAACATGTAAAGCTTTGAATTGGCGCAAGTCGATGATCAATTCATGTGCACAACGCCCTTTTTCGCCTGTGTACAATACTGGGAATTCATTTTCTAAACGAGCTTTAATATAATTAGAATTAAGAATCGCATATTTAGTAGAATCGGTTACCCCTTCTCGCCCAAGCATTTTAATATAGGCATAAGAAATGAGCAAAATACTTGCACTTCCGTAAGGAGCTGCCGAAACAGCAGGGATACCTTTTTTACCTCCGGTCTTGACAAATACGTGTTTAGGTAAAAATGGAGCTAAACTTTCATTGACACAAATTGGGCCCATTCCAGGTCCGCCACCTCCATGTGGGATGCTGAAAGTCTTATGTAAGTTCAAATGACAAACATCAGCATTAATAGCACCTGGACTTGTCAAACCTACCTGAGCATTCATGTTTGCGCCATCCATATATACTTTGCCACCGTACTTGTGGATCGTATTACAAATCTCTTTTATAGACGTTTCAAAAACACCATGGGTAGATGGATAAGTTACCATCAGGCAAGAAAGATTTTCTTTATGTTCTTTTGCTTTTTCCCTCAGGTCTTTTACATCAATATTTCCTTTGTCATCACATTTTACCACGATAACTTTCATTCCTGCCATGACTGCACTTGCTGGATTTGTACCATGTGCAGAAGATGGAATCAAAGCAATATTTCGATGATAATCTTTATTTGCTTCATGATAGGCTTTGATCGTTAGCAGTCCTGCATATTCACCTTGCGCGCCACTATTCGGCTGCAAAGAACAGGCAGCGAATCCGGTAATCTCACTTAGGTAGGCTTCTAATTCGTCAAAGATTTTTTTATAACCTTTTGCTTGATTTGAAGGAGCAAAAGGATGAATGTTTGCAAACTCCGGCCAGCTAACAGGAATCAATTGCGTTGCCGCATTTAGCTTCATCGTACAAGAGCCTAAGGGAATCATGGAGTGCGTCAAAGAAAGGTCTTTGTTTTCCAACTGCTTGATATAACGCATCATCTTGGTTTCTGTATGATAGCTATTGAAAACAGGATGTGTTAGGTAAGCACTTTCTCTTCGTAGCCTGGAAGGGATTTTTAAACCTTTCGGTACATTGAATTTGTTAACTGCTTTTTTACGATTTGCTTTTCCAAAAATATTAATAATATCTAGTAGGTCATTGTCGAGAACGGTTTCATCAATATTGACCTGAATCGTATTTTTTGTATAATGAAAATTAACTTCAGCTGCAGTCGCTAACTTTTTGATTGCAGCAATTTTCTTCGTTGTCGCTTCAATACAAAGCGTATCAAAAAATCCTGCGTTGACTTGTTTGTAACCCAGTGATTTTAATTGATTGTTTAAAATTTGCGTCGTTACATGAATACGATTAGCAATGGCTTTCATTCCTTTTGGCCCATGATAAACAGCGTACATTCCAGCCATGATAGCAAGAAGCGCCTGAGCAGTACAAATATTGGACGTTGCTTTTTCACGACGAATGTGTTGCTCTCTGGTTTGTAGTGCCATTCGAAGTGCACGGTTTTCCTGTGCATCTTGTGAGACACCAATAATTCGACCTGGAATGATTCGTTTGAAATCTTCTTTGCAGGCAAAGTAGGCAGCATGTGGTCCACCATAGCCCATCGGTACACCTAATCGTTGTGTATTTCCAACGACTGCGTCTGCACCCCATTCACCTGGAGGAGTTAGTAAAGCTAAACTCAAAATATCTGCAGCGGCAGTTACATAGGCACCTTTAGCATTGGCTTTTTGGCTAAAACTTCTATAGTCTTCAACAGCACCATCTTTCGCTGGATATTGTAATAAAACACCGAAGGTATTTTTATTGAATTTATATTTTTTATAATCTCCAATCACGATCCTAATGCCGAGTGGTTTTGCTCTGGTCATGAGGACATCAATCGTATGCTCGTATACTTTATGAGAAACAAAAAATTCATTTTGTTTTTCCTCTTTGTTTCGTTTGTTTTTCAACGAATAAAACATAGCCATTGCTTCAGCAGCAGCAGTAGCTTCATCCAGCAAACTTGCATTGGCAATTGGTAAACCTGTGAGGTCACTTACTACCGTTTGAAAATTAAGTAGGGCTTCTAATCTGCCTTGCGCAATCTCTGCCTGATAAGGTGTATACTGCGTATACCAGCCTGGGTTTTGAAAAATATTTCTCAAAATCACGGAAGGCGTAATCGTACCGTGATAGCCCATGCCGATATAAGATCGAAAAACTTTATTCAGCTCAGCTGTTTGTTTAAGCGATCTGAGGTATTCAAATTCTGTTAGGGCAGAAGGAATATTTAATGTTTTCTTAGATCGGATATTTTTAGGGATGGTTTGATCGATGAGTTGGTCGAGTGATTTAGCTTTTACAGCTTTTAACATGTCGTTTAACTCCTCTTCGTTGATTCCGATGTGTCTATTTGCAAATCGGTCAGAAGCAGCTATTTTTCCCATATTTTGATTGATATTAACTTGGTTTATTAATAGAGTGTAAAGTTAAGATAATTGTTCCTGATTTTAACAAATAATACTTTAAAAGGTTGGAATTGGACAAGATACGGGTAGGCAGGTAGACAGGTCAGAGGAATTTCCTTGGTCCTTAAACTCACCCTTTAGTTAATTATACTGTTTCGAAGATTTCTGATAGCCAGTCTTTATTTGCGATTGGATTAAGGGTGTTGAGTTTAGCGTTGAGGTTTTTTCTTTTTTGATTATATGCGGAGGTCGTCATGGAGCTACCATTGACTTTGAGTTGATAAATGCCTTTGGTGATTTTCAGCATATTATTATTTGCTTTTTTACGATAATCGCTGATGTCTTTGTTCCGTAGAATATATTTTCTAAAAGCTTCAATCAAAGCGTATAAGGCTTCTGTTTCTTTTAATTCGAAATAACTTTTAAGCTGAATAATTTTTGCCCCAAGATGGTAGGATGAATCTGTGAATTCAACATTATGTAAAGTTTGCAATGCGCTCAGGTGATTTTTTTGAGCATTAAATAGCATGGCTTTATTATACGTAACCGCATTGAATTTTTCTTCAGGGATAAGAAAGCTTTCATATTGCTGAATGAATGATTCCGTCCAGCTAAAATCTTCGAGCCGAATTCCGGCGGTGATAATGTTTTTGAAGGTCCACTGTGATAAGTATCCATTCGGGAAAATGATTTTATTTTCTAGAAGTATTTTATACAACTCCAATAACTCTTCATAGAATTGGCTATTTCCTGAATTGATTTTTTTAATACAAAAATTGATTGCGTATTTATAAAGATTCCAAAGTTCCAATTTTGGAAAAAGACGTTGATGTTGGATTAGATCCAATTTCAAATCTAGATAAGTTTGTTCATCATCGGTTTGAATGATTTGTAAAACTTTGTAGTAGACACTCAGAGCAGGATAGGATTGAAAAGAGCGATAGTTTTTTTCATAATAATCAATAATCTCTTCTAAGAAATCACATGTATAGCCTGCTTGAATAACAATATTCCGACTGGTCATATCGCAGGCCATCCGGAGTTTATTACTAAAAAAGTAGAGGTCTAAATTGTCGCTTTGTAATTGAAGGTTTTTATCAAAGCTTCTTTTAGCATGTCGAACGATAGATTGATCTAGTTTTTCAAACAATAAATATTCATGATGAAAGTACTCGTAATTACGGAGGGCAGATTTTTCCTGTATTTTTTTAAAACGTTTGGCATTGCGCTCGATATGAGTAGGAGTGTCCCGATTAAATAATTCTTCAAGTAGTAAATATTTTTGTAATTGTGGTCGCTCTTGATATTGCAATTGCCCCATGAAATCATACAGTAATTGCAAAAGGTCCGAAATAATATTATTGATTTGAAGTTCATTATATACCTGATGCCCAAAAATACTCGGGTAAATGATTTGCTTATTCAGGTTTTCAGCCGTAAAATCAGGAGCATATTCTAAGATATAATCACC
>CAYXQH010000479.1:0-5175 GCA_964467425.1 uncultured Saprospiraceae bacterium | reverse complement strand
TCATGCTCTTTTAATAGAATCTTTCTGAGACGGATAGTCTTTGGTGTGATCTCTACGTATTCATCATCCTGAATATATTCCATAGATTGTTCTAAAGAAAAGACGATAGGTGGAGCGAGTTTGACTTTATCATCATTACCCGAAGAACGCATATTGGTAAGCTTTTTAGTTTTGATGACATTAACCATCAAATCATTATCTCTGGTATTTTCACCAACAATCTGACCTTCGTATACATCGACGCCTGGAGAAACGAAAAACTTTCCTCTTTCCTGTAATTTGTTTAATGCAAAAGGAATAGTTGTCCCCGTTTCGTGAACAATGAGTACACCTTTATTTCTTGCAGGAACTTCTCCTTTCCAGCCATCATATTTAATAAAACGATGCGACATAATGGCCTCTCCAGCAGTTAAGGTTAAAACAGAATTACTCAATCCAATAATTCCTCTTGAAGGAATTTCGAATTCTAAATGCATCAAGTCGCCTTTAGGTTCCATGATCACCATTTCTCCTTTTCGTTGCGTTACAAGCTCTATTACTTTTCCTGAAACATGTTCCGGAAGATCAATAGATAGAAGTTCTATTGGTTCAGATTTTACACCATTGATTTCTTTGATGATTACACGAGGTTTTCCTACTTGTAATTCATAGCCTTCTCTTCGCATGGTTTCAATCAATACAGATAAGTGCATGACACCTCGTCCATAAACAGTATAGGAATCTGGTGATGAGGTTTCTTCAACACGCAAGGCAAGATTTTTTTCCAACTCCTTATACAAACGATCTCGCAAATGTCTACTGGTAACATAGTCTCCTTCTTTTCCAAAAAATGGAGAATTGTTCACCGTAAATAACATGCTCATGGTTGGCTCATCAATTGTAATAGGAGGGAGGCCTTCTGGATTTTCTAAGTCAGCAATCGTATCACCAATATCAAAATTTTCGATTCCACTAATTGCACAAAGGTCACCACAGTTTACAATCGTCGCCTTTTCTCTTCCAAGACCAGAAAAAGTATATAATTCCTTTACACTGGTTTTGACAACCTTACCATCTCTTTTTACCAAAGACATTTGTTTACCTGTAGAAATACTACCTCTTGCTACTCTGCCAATCGCAATTCTTCCAACATAATTAGAATAGTCAATTGATGTAATTTGCATTTGAGGGGTACCTTCGACCACAGGAGGTGGCGGAATGTGTTCGAGTATTTGATCTAATAAATAACTAACATCTTCTGTCGGCTTATCCCAATCAGGTCCCATCCAATTATTTTTAGCAGAACCATAAACGGTAGCAAAATCCAATTGATCTTCAGTAGCCTCTAAATTAAACATGAGCTCGAAAACATCTTCTTGAACATCTTCTGGTCTACAGTTTTCTTTATCGACTTTATTAATGACTACGATTGGTTTTAAACCTAAAGCTATTGCTTTACTTAGGACATAACGCGTTTGTGGCATTGGTCCTTCAAAAGCATCAACAATTAGTAAAACGCCATCGGCCATATTCAAGACCCTTTCTACCTCTCCACCAAAATCGGCATGACCAGGTGTATCGATGACATTTATCTTTACGTCTTTATAGTTAACAGATACGTTTTTAGATAATATCGTGATCCCTCTCTCTCGTTCTTGATCATTATTGTCAAGGATTAATTCCTTTTTATCTTCATTATCACGAAATAAGCGGCAATGGTAGAGTATTTTATCTACTAGAGTCGTCTTTCCGTGATCGACGTGAGCAATAATGGCAATATTTCTTAATTCTTGCATTCTTTTCTTTGTTTTTGAAAATTGAAGCCGCAAAGGTACACTTTAATATCTAGATTGGGAGAATTTTAATCCTAACATTTAGTTAAACATCGGCTTAATCCTACCTTCTTCTCAAATCAACGTTGTATTTGTTAATTCTGTTGCAGAAATTTATAAATGGCTGGTTTTTCAGGGGGGGAACCGAACACATGTAAATTGAAATAATATAATAATTACCCTTTTGAGGGTATAAGTTGAATGGAATTTAATTGTACCTTTGAGAAGCAGCAAGTGCTACACAATCACTCAAGATTATGCAACATACCCCAAGATTGCAGATGTAGCAAAATTCTATTTTAAATTTATTTTAGGGACTATCTACATTTTAGTGTTGCTATTACCTTGCAATCTCATCAACCGAAGTTTTAACACCATCTATCGATCTGTTCGGTCTTTTCTGATAAAGAAAGATGTGAAATAAGTTTCTGCCCAGCATGGGTTTCTGTTCATTTAACAATGAATTTACCCCCCACGCAGAGTACTCTGATGTTTATTCGGAAGATGTACTCTATACGGAAACTGTAAACAGAATATCTTAAAACAGTTTTTGTACCCATCTCTCCTTGCGTAAAGTAGGGGGAGATTTTTTTATTTTTTAAACAAACTTTTAACCCAATAATACGAGATTGAGCATTTTTGAGAAAGATTACATATCTTTGTATAGTCCTATAACCGATTAATATAGAATGGTATTCTTCCATTCATTTTTCCTGATTGCAAAAAAATAGAACCAGTTTCCCTCTACAACATTGGCTTGTATGGTTCGTTTTTGGGGTTTTTACCTCTTTTCAATTATCCATATTTTAAATTAAAATTTTGAAATAGCAAAGCAAATGAACCGTTTGGTTCAAACAGGTTTGTTTTTTGCTTCTTTATATCAAACTATCTTATGAAACGGATACTTCTACTCCTGTGCTTCCTTTTACTTGGAGAGTGGCTTGCAGCTCAGCATTTGCCTCTTTTTACACAGTATCGAGAACAAGCAGGTATTATCAACCCGGCTGCAGTGAATGGCGATTATTTTATTTATGAAAATAATGTCGCATTTGGAGGCTCTTATCGAAAACAATGGGTTGGTTTAGATGCTGCACCGACTACCCAAACCCTTCATGGTCAATATATGTATGCCGAACGAGGATCGTTTAGTTGGATTGCAGGAGGTTATTTGATTAATGATCAAACAGGGCCTACTGGATTTACCGGAGCATATGGACGTATTGCTGGTATTATCACCGATGATCCTTATTACGGAGGATTATCTTTTGGTTTAAGCTTTGGAGCCGTACAATATCGGGTCAATACACAAGAGATTCGATTAAGAGAATTAAATGATATTCTTACCGCAGATAATCAAGCTGAGTTTTTTCCTGACTTTGGATTAGGAGCTTATTTCTACAGACAGTTGGATGGTGGATTCTTGGATGGCAATCATGTTTATGCAGGTGTGTCGGTTCCACAGGTTTTTGGTCTTAATCTTCAATTTAAAGATGATACTGGAGACTTTTCTATCGAGAGAGTACAACACTATTATGGATTATTAGGGATGTATGCCTATCTGGAAGATGATAGTTTTTTGGAGCCTTCTGTCTGGATAAAATATACACCTAATGCACCGGTCAATGTTGACTTTAACTTGAGATACCAAATGCAAAGTGATTTTTGGCTGGGTACAGGATTATCGACCGCAGGTAATTTTCATCTGGAGCTGGGATATGTCATAACGGATTTTATATCAGATGATTCGAATTTCAAAATAGGATATGGATTTGACTACTCTTTTAGTTCCTTTGGACCTGATGTAGGAAGTACACATGAAATTAATTTATCCTATTCTTTTGGATATTAAACAATAGTGAGATTATACCAATTCTTAACGGGATGAAACGAATTCAATTAAGTCTGGTTCAACTTTTTATAACTTTTCTAGTTTTTGGCCAACCGCTGGAAATTACCGTTGAAGATTATACTGCAATTCCAGCTGAGCAATTCTGCCTGGAATTAAAAGCTGATGGTTTTAATCAATTGGTAAGTTCGCAATATTCCATTCTATGGGACGAGACCGTATTGAGTTTTGATACCTTAGTTAATATTGGTTTACCACTTCCAGATAATTTATTTTTTAATACAGCATTTATTGATAATGGAATCTTGCTAATAAACTGGTTTGACCCGTTGGGTGGTGGACATGATTTAGCAGATGGCTCTGTTATGTATGAATTATGCTTTGAAGCCATTGGCTCAATTGGATCGAATACGACGTTAGAATTTTCGGATTTGCCTTTAGAAATTGAAGTGATATCAATACCAGGAGGAGAGCAGGATATCGGTGTTGATTTTTCAGGAGGCTATGTAGAAATTGTAGCGCCACTTGGATTGTCAAGTTTTAATTTGGATCAACCAAATTGCTTAAATCCAGAGGAAGGCAGTATTGAAATTGTACCTGTCGGTGATAGCCCTCCTTATAGTTTTTTATGGTCAGGACCAGACAATTTTTCTTCGACCAACCAAAATATTGCAAACCTAAATTCCGGGACGTACTACCTGACGCTAACTGGAAGCTCTATTCCTCCAGTTAGTTATCTGGATACTTTTGAGATTGACGCTGCGATTAATCTTCCTGTTGTTATTATTGAACAAGAGGCCACGCTCACTTGCGCTGATTCAATCATCACGCTTGATGCAACTGGTTCTTCGGAAGGAATAGACTACGATATTATCTGGAGTACAAGCAATGGAAATATCCTTTTAAATGCCAGTACTTTAAATCCTACAGTAGATGCTATTGGCGAATACCAGCTCGTTATTACAAACGAAAATAATGGTTGTAGCACAACGGCATCTGTTACTGTGGACGAGGATCTCACGATGCCAACTGCACTGGGGGGCGATGACGGTTTAATTAATTGCGATAATATCGTTGCTATTTTAGATGGATCTATTTCAAGCGCTGGGCCAGATATTTCTGCTTTCTGGACGAGTCAAGATGGGAATATTTTAACAGGAGAAAATACTTTTATTGCAACAGTAAATGCTAGTGGTACTTATGAGATTACAGTAATAGATCAAGGGAATGGATGTTTTGATACCGATGAAGTTTGGGTTGGAGTGGATACTATTTCTCCTCAAGCTGATGCTGGAATGGATCAAGTCCAAAACTGCTTTGATCATATCATCAACTTAGATGGAACGGAATCTTCTTCAGGTGGAGGTTTTCAATATGAGTGGACAACAACTGCTGGGACAATTCTCAACGGAGTAAATAATTTGATGCCTCAGGTAAATAGTCCTGGGACCTATCAACTCTTAGTTACGAATACGGTCAATGGTTGTACAAACTCGGATAATACTCTAATTACGTTGA
>CAYXQH010000478.1:0-5192 GCA_964467425.1 uncultured Saprospiraceae bacterium | reverse complement strand
AACTATGTCAAATTTAATTTGGATGGAAAAGTAAATGGTCAAACCATCGCCCCTATGCTTTTCATCCCGTTCATAGAAAATGCTTTTAAACATAACAACAACAAAAAACTTCAAAATGCCATCGAAATTGATATACAAGTCGGTAAAAAGAAAATCCAATTAATCTGTAATAATAAATTTGATGTAAATCGAAAACTGAATGGAGAAAGTAATGGTCTTGGAAATGAATTAATTAAAAAGCGACTCAATTTAATTTATCCGGAAAAACACCATTTAGAGATTACAAATGAAGACAATTTATACCGAGTGAGCTTAACAGTACAGCATGGATAAATACACTTGTATCATTATTGAAGACGAACCTTTAGCTTTAGAACGTACAAAAAAATTTGTTCTTAAAATCCCCTTCTTAGACCTGAAAGCCACTTTTGATAATGCGCTGAATGGGCTCGCCTACCTAAACGCCAATAAAGTCGATTTACTCTTCCTCGATATCAACATGGATGAATTAACAGGGATTGAACTATTGGAAAGTTCTAATATTGACAGCCAGGTTATCATCACCACTGCTTATCAGGAATACGCTTTGAAAGGCTATGATTTAAATGTTACTGACTATCTGCTTAAACCTTTTAATTTTAATCGTTTTCTTCAAGCAGTCAATAAAGCGCAGGATAATTTACGTCCAAATAACAATGATATTCAAACAGAATTTATTTTTGTAAAAACTGAAAATCGCCTCGAAAAAATCATCTTCGAAGACATCATCTATATTGAAGGCATGCGAGACTACCGAAGGATCCACACGGTTGATAAAAAAATCATGACCCTTCAAAATTTTAAAGAATTAGAAAAGGTTATTCCCTCCAAACTCGTTTGCAGAGTCCACAAATCTTATATGGTTTCACTCAAGAAAATTGACTCCATTGAACGCAGCCGAATCAAAATCGCTGACCAACTCATCCCAATCTCCGATAGCTACAGAGCGTCTTTCTTCAAGCTTATTAATAAGCCCTCGTAAATCATGTGGTTATGTGGTTATGTGGTTATGTGGCTAGATAACAAGTCTACCTGACTACCTGACTACCTGGCTACCCGACTACCCGACTACCAGATTACCTGGCTACCTGATTACCCAACCATCTGATTTCCTCACCAAATTATCCATTTTTTACACCGTCTATAATCCCCATTTCGCAGACAACAAACCTCAACTTGCATATCTTAATTGTATACTACTCTCATTTCATTGATTTTTGAAGTATCGTACACTAAAATCATTTGAAATGAAAAAATCAATCGCATTCCTTTTTATCATTCTTTTCTTAGGCCACTTAAGTTTTGGTCAAGAACTCGCTCAAACTATTCGAGGAACCATCACAGACGTTGATAGCGAATTACCGCTTATCGGAGCTGAAATTTTAATTGCAGGATCTAATCCAGTTATTGGAACTACAACAGACATTGACGGAAAATATCGATTGGACAATATTGCTATCGGAAGAATAGCTGTTCATGTACGTTATCTTGGATATGAAGAAAAAATCATCCCCAACGTAATCGTCAATTCTGGAAAAGAAGTGATTCTAAATCTTCAACTACAAGAATCGACAGTCAAACTAGAAGAGATAGTTGTGACTGCCAATAACAACAAAGGAGAAGCCTTAAATGACATGGCTCTGATAAGCACTCGTTCAGTTTCCCCAGAACAAACGAATCGGTATGCAGGTGGGTTTAGTGATCCTTCAAGAATCATGTCCAACTTTGCCGGTGTGACTAACACGCAAGATGGTAGTAACGATATTATTGTAAGAGGAAATGCGCCGAAATATATTCAATGGCGATTGGAAGGCGTTCAAATTAGCAACCCCAATCACTTTGCGGACCAGAGCTCTGTTGGAGGAGCTGTAAGTACATTGAATAACAACATTTTAGCTACTTCCGATTTTCATACTGGAGCATTTACTGCTGAATTTGGCGATGTCCTTTCGGGAGTTTATGATGTAAAATTACGAGCAGGAAATAATGAACAATTCGAAGCGGTTTTTGGCTTTGGTTTGCTTGGTACAGATTTAACATTAGAAGGTCCTTTTAAAAAAGGATATAATGGGTCCTACCTCGTCAATTATCGATACTCTACTGCTTCGATTGTAAGTGACCTCGGCTTAATTGATCCAGGAGGAATTCCTAAATTTCAAGATGCCGCATTTAAAGTTGTTTTACCTACAAAAAAAGCTGGTACTTTTTCAATATTTGGTTTAAGTGGTCTTAGCAGTTTTATATTTGAAGATGTAAAACCTTCGATTTGGGAAACACCTGGCGACAACTCTATGTTGACGAACATCAAAGAGGATTACAAAAAGAAATCTTATCTTATCAATACCGGAATTAATCACACTTTAAGCTTAAGTCGAAACAGTTACTTAAAAACAACTGTCGCACTTTCAAGAGAAGGAATTGAAGATAAAATTTTCGAATCCAGCTTCACTAAAATTTATGATGAGAATGATGAATTTCTAAGAGATTCTATTACTCAAAACAGATTGAACTTCAACAGCGACCTTACAAAAACAACGTATCGAGCTGCGATTACTTACAATAACAAAATCAATGCAAAACACAAGATTCAAGCAGGAACTAAGTTTGCGCTTTTTGACTATGAGATGAATCAAAGCCAATTTAGAATTCAGGACACTGCAAAATTTACTTTAGTTGATTTTAAAGAAAACATTAGTTCGGTAAGAAATTTCATTAGTTGGAAATATCGTATAAATGATAAGATGACTATGATCCTTGGTGCACACAACATGAATGTTTTATACAATAATAAAAGCACTTTAGAATCAAGGTTTGCTTTTAATTGGAAACTAAAAAACAACAGTTCGCTTAATTTTGGTTATGGCCAACATAGTAACATGGAGAGCATTCACCATTATTTTGCAAAGATTCAACAAGAGGATGGAAGCATTATAGAACCAAACAAAGATTTAGATCTGCTGAAAGCACACCACTTTGTATTAGGATATGAAAAAAGAATCGGAAAAAATCTAAGAGCAAAAGTAGAAGCCTACTACCAGCACTTATATGACATCCCTGTTGAGAATATTGACACCAGTTATTTTTCAACCATCAATGAAGGCTTAGAATTCAGATATGTTGATCTAGTAAATAGCGGAACAGGAAAAAACTACGGAATTGAATTTACATTGGAGCGCTTTTTCAATAACAACTACTATTACATGATCAATGCTTCTTTGTATAATTCAAAATATAAATCCTTAGAGGGAGTTGTTCGAAATACACAATACAATGGCAACTATTTGGTCAATATTTTAGTTGGGAAAGAGTTTGAAAATTTAGGTAAAAAGAAAAACCAGACTCTAGGTTTAAACGCAAAAATATTTTATGGTGGAGGTAGAAAAATAATCCCTTTATTAAGAGACAACCAAGGCAATCTTGCTGTCAATCCTGAGAACGGTCAATTTTACGATTACGAAAAAGCATACAATAATAAAATCGAAGACACTTATTTAATCGTTGTTTCAGCAAATTACAAATGGAACAAACCAAGAGCCACGCACGAATTGATTTTGACGGTTGATAACGTTACGAATAGTAAAGGAAAAATTAACGAATTTTATGATGAAGATGAGCCAAACAATATTGGCTATGTCAAACAATTTGGTCTTTTCCCTAACTTGATGTATCGGGTTTATTTTTAACAATGCAATTAAGGACGTACTCCGAATCCTAGAATTGCTTTCATTTCCATTTAATTTTTCGTAAATTTAAGAGCTTGTCGATAGACAGGCTCTTAATTTGTTTACAAATTATTATAAAAAAGCTGATTTTTAAAAATGAAAAACTAAACCATGAAAAAGCAATCGCTACTACTCGCTGTAATGCTTTGCACTTCCTTTCAAATCCTTTTTGCTCAATCCAATACTAATCTTACTATAAAAGAGCAATTAGAAAACCTAAATGAATTTTGGGTGGAAAAATCTTTTAATGATGCTTTCCTTTCTGAAAAAATAGCTTTGAAAGGCGAAATTAATTTGATTCAAACACACCTTTCGCTGGTCGAACAAAAACTACGTAAAGAGGACTATTCTAAGCTTTCTTTTACACAACAGCAAAACAGAAATAAATGCCTCGACATCCTCAACGAATATTGGAAGCAAGGTACCTTTCCAATCAATCTGTACCATGCTGAAAGAACACCCTACTTCATTGATCATAAAAATACAGCTTGCGCTGTTGGTCAATTAATCAGAGAAACCGGTCATGGTGATCTAGCTGCAAAGATTCAGCAGGAAAATAATTTTGGCTACATCAAAGACCTGGTCAAAATCTATCCGGAAATAAAATCCTGGGCAAATGAATATGGCTTTCAAATAGATGAGTTGGCATGGATTCAACCTTGTTACTGCTTTTCGAACGAAATAGCGATTATTAATGTGTCCTGTTATGGAGGCTTTGATGGATATTTCAATCCTGATCTTTCCAATGAAAATTTTCCAGCACCCTATACTATTGAAGGTTATTACATTTTGTATGAAAACGAATGGGAATTATTATGGTGTGGCGGCTGTGATCTTCCTGCCGGTGAGTATAAATGTAATGTAGTGGATGCCAATGGTGATACACATGAATATTTTGCGACCATTTATCAACCTGATTCTTTGGATATTGCTATTGAGGTCGTTAATGCTTCCGCTGACTGTAACGGCTCAGCGCAGGCCATAACTATTGGAGGTACTCCACCTTACACCTATCAATGGAGCGATGGTCAAACAACAGAAATTGCAACAGATCTATGTGTAGGTTCTTATGGTGTTATTATTACTGATTCCAACCACTGTTCAAAAACCAAAATGATAGAAGTCTCCTTCTCCACCAATAGCAACGAATTTTCAGGAGTAGCTTTTTCGTATTACCCAAATCCTGTAAATGATTATTTAAATGTTCAATTCGAACAATCGATCTCTAAAGAAGTTTCTATCTCCATCATAGATGCTTCAGGAAAAAATATTCAAAATCAAATATTGACTGGAACACAAATGGAATTAGATATGACTAGTTTAAATAACGGTGTCTACTTTTTAATTCTGGATGATGGTAAAAACAAAGCAGTTAAGAAGATTTTAAAAATGTAATTAACTTGGAAAGCTCTTTCTCTCTGCGGCGAATAC
>CAYXQH010000477.1:0-5224 GCA_964467425.1 uncultured Saprospiraceae bacterium | reverse complement strand
AATAAAGAAAAAATAACTGCCCAAAATTTGGGTAGCTTATTTATTTCCTACTCCCCTAAAATAATTTGTATGCAATTCAAATTCTTATTTTTCCGCTACTTTTCGTTAAAAAATTGAACCGTAGTGACGGCAATGCTTAAATTTTCCCTCAATTATCTAAAAAATAAGAATTGATTGCTCTACAGCCTACTTTAGGATAAAAACGAACAAATGACGATTTTTTATAATACAACTTATGGGTATTTTTTTAAATCACCTTTTTAGTACCTTTAATCATCTTATCTTTGTTTCACTCACACACTAACACTAAGATCCTACCTTTTTAAAGCATATTTAAATTTCTATTAATTGGCTTCAAGCGGTATCCGACGTGCCGGATTGTATTTCATTAAGGGAGCAGTAAAAAAATAACTGCCCAAAATTTGGGTAGCTTATTTATTTCCAACTCCCTAAAAAGCCTTGCCGATGCTATGGTATTTGCGTTTTTCGCCTCATTCAAAAAAAAAATTACACACTTTTTGCTCAAGCATAGAATTTTAAACACGCTCTTATTTTGAGTAAAGTCTCACCTATCCCTCCCATTCAAATAAATATTATCAAAATTAAACTAATCTGCTGTGTTGGATTAGTAAAACCTCATTGAGGTAGCTGGTTTCATTTCAAAATAAATTTAAAGGAAGAATACATTTTGACTTTAGAAATTGCAAGTAGCAAATTTTCTATAGGGATAGATGTGTTTATACTCAGAGACTTAATTATCACTAAGTCTCTCATATTGACAATCATATTTTTTTACCAAAATTTATTTTTACAATGAAATTAGTTAAACAAACACTTTTTAGCGCGAGTTGCTGGTGTTTCCTTTTAGGCTTAGCCTTTATGTGGAATCCGCAGGTAATTCAAGCCAATTCCTTTTTGCATGAAATGGATTCCGATGGACAAATCACTGGATTCCTACTGAATAAGCAAGATGGAAGTGCTTTATTTAGTTTTACAAATGGAGTTACTTTTTGTGAATCAGAATTTCCGCATGACATTCGTATCAGAACAACTGAAAGCGGGAATCACCAAAGCTTAAAGTTCACGATCACTGGTCCTGGTGGAACTTGGACAAATACTGAAAACCACCTTCCATACGATTCTAAGCAATTTTGGCCGACTCCTGGTACATGGACTATCAAAGCAGAGCTTTATAGTCATGCCGATTTGGGTGGAACCAGATATGATACAGAAACCATTTCGATTATAATTGTGGATTGTAACGCTGACCCGTGCGCAAATGAAGGTGGAGACAGTGACGGCGACGGAGTTTGTGACAACCAAGATTGTAATCCAAGCAATTCAAATATTAGCAGTCCTGGCGATGCCTGCAACGACGGTAATTCAAACACAGAAAATGATGTAATTCAATCAGATTGTTCATGTGTGGGAACACCAGTTGCGCCAACCTTTGACTGTCCAACTTTAGGTGCCAATATCGGCGATGCTTGTAATGACGGTAATTCAAATACCAACAATGATGTCGTAACAGCAAACTGTGCTTGCGCAGGAACACCAACTGCAACTAATACTTGTGATGCAACCTTCCGAGTGGAGGGTAATAAAATTATCATTGAAGGATTAAATGCAGCGATTACGACTGCAAAAATTCTTACTAATACTTACGGAACAGAAGCTGAATGTAGTGATTGGGCAACACCTTGTGATGGTATGTTGATGGCAACTGTTGCTCCAGGAAGTTATTTTGTACAAATTCAAACTTACGCAGATTGGAGTACACCGCTTTGTGATATTTTTGAAGAAGTAACAGTAGGTGGTGGTGCCCCAACCTTCGACTGTTCAGGACTAAATGCCAATATCGGCGATGCTTGTAATGACGGCAATGCAAATACTAACAATGATGTCGTAACAGCAAACTGTGGTTGCGCAGGTACACCAACTGGGCCTACCACTTGTGATGCAACCTTCCGAGTGGAGGGTAATAAAATTATCATTGAAGGATTAAATGCAGCGATTACGACTGCAAAAATTCTTACTAATACTTACGGAACAGAAGCTGAATGTAGTGATTGGGCAACACCTTGTGATGGTATGTTGATGGCAACTGTTGCTCCAGGAAGTTATTTTGTACAAATTCAAACTTATGCAGATTGGTCAACTCCTCTTTGTGATATTTTTGAAGAAGTAACAGTAGGTGGCAGTGCGCCAACCTTCGACTGTTCAGGATTAAATGCCAATATCGGCGATGCTTGTAATGATGGCAATGCTAATACTAACAATGATGTTGTAACAGCAAACTGCGGGTGTGCAGGTACTCCTGTAACGCCAACTTGTACTTATTATAAAATAAACAATTCAACTTTAAATTGTGGCACTTACGCTGGTAGTGAAGTTGTTTTTTTACAAAAAGATTGTAATATAAATGTAGCTAACATTTGGACAGCAGGTAGCGACTTGCACTTAATTGAAAATGCAAATGGAACTGCTCAAATCGCAGGAACGATTCATAATGGCAATGCAACTGGAGTTGTAAATGTTTCATTGAGTGGATTTTCTACTTCTGGACAACATTGGTCATTAGATTGTTATGATGACAATGTAGCTCCACAATATTATTATACCAGTTTTAATGGTACAGTAGTTACTGGAGGTCAAACATTTACGATTGAACCTAAAACCAACGGAGCAGATTTCGTTTTCGGAAACGGAGCGAATTCTGAGCCAAACGGTGGTTTTAGTTTTGGTGCTTGGGCTTCTGGTTCGTGGGCGACTTGTTTAGAAGTATTCGGAAATCTTCAACCACTTTCGCCAGGAGCTGCATGTGATGACGGAAATCCAAATACAAACAACGATGTAGTAACAGCTGACTGTGGCTGTGCTGGTACTCCTGCTGGACCAACCTTTGATTGTGCTGCTTTAGGAGCAAACATAGGCGATTCATGTAATGATGGAAATGCAAACACGACTAATGATGTAGTTACTGCTGACTGTGGCTGTGCTGGTACTCCTGTTGGACCAACCTTTGATTGTGCTGCTTTGGGAGCAAACATTGGTGATTCATGTAACGATGGAAATGCTAATACAAACAATGATGTCGTAACAGCAAGTTGTGAATGTGCAGGAACACCAACTGGACCTTCAACCTGTGATGCAACATATAGAGTAGAAGGTAATAAAATCATTATTGAAGGATTAGATGCAGCAATCAATTCAGCAAAAATTCTAACCAATACTTATGGAGTAGAAGCTGAATGTAATGATTGGGCAACAGCATGTAATGGTATGTTGATGGCAACAGTAGCAAATGGAACTTATTTTGTACAAATTCAAACCTATGCGGATTGGAGTACGCCACTTTGTGATATTTTTGAAACTGTTGTAGTTTCTGGCAATGGCGGTGGAACTGACGGATGTGATAATGTAACTTCTGGCGGTTCTATTGCTGGTGATGAAACGGGTTGTGGTGCATATAATCCAGGACCAATCACTAATGCTGCCTCACCATCAGGAGGAAGCGGCAATATGGAATTCATTTGGTTGTCTTCAACAACGGGTTGTCCGAGATTCTTATCTGAAACAATTGAGGGTGCTAATCAATCTACTTATGATCCAGGTATGATTACGCAGACCACCTATTATTTAAGATGTTCAAGAAGAGCAGGTTGTAGTGTTTGGACTGTTGGAGAAAGCAACTGTGTTGTTAAGACTGTTGATAATAATTGCAATACGGAATGTGCCAATAGAAATGCTACTAATAGCACATCATGTAGAAATGGAGGTTCTTATGGAGTATTCAATGATGGCAATCAATATACCATTAGTGATGGGAAATTCATTGAGTTTGTAGATGGGACAGCTATATTAACTGGACAAGCCAATGGCTTAGGAGCAATTAATGTAACTTTTACAGGTAGAACTACCAATGGACCGGTTAAATTTAATAATTGCGTTGGAGAAGTTAATACAGACGACTGGTACTATTATTCAAACTTCTCTGGAACGATTGGTAATTTGACTATCTCTCCTCGTGGGGAAGAATTCCATATAGGTACTGGTGGAAATAACCAAAACCCTGGGGTTTTGGGAGCTTCAGGTTGGTATCAAACAAGCGATGGCATATTAGGCGATATTAATATCCTTTTAAGTGGTAACGCTTCAGCTTGTTTCAATAGCGAGCCTGTTTTCGATTGCCCTGCTTTGGGTGCCAACATCGGCGATGCTTGTAACGATGGTGATGCCAATACAGACAACGACCAAATACAATCTGATTGTTCTTGTGCGGGTACTTCTACTGGTGGTAACAATGGTGGAAACGCTGGCTGTAATTTAGTCATAACTACTGGATTAGATTATATTGAAGTGAGCGGTGTTGTTGGGCCATTCCCAACAGTAGGAATTCTTGACGACAACGGAAATCAAATTTTCTCTTGTCATGCCTTCAACGGAGGTTGCCCAACAACTGTAAGAGTTGATGGATTAGCCCCTGGTACTTATTGGGTGAATGCAAATGTTGTTGATAGCGACTGGGTTACCGTGCTTTGTGATGCATTTGAAGATCCAGTTGTTGGTGGCGCAGCAAGATTGGGTAATGGAAATATTAATGAAAAAACAGTGAAGCAATCAATTTCGGTTGAAGCTGCTGCTCCTGGTTTTACACTATATCCTAATCCTGCAACCGAAACAGCAAACGTTTCTTTGATAGGTTATGAAGGAAAAGATGTAACGATTCAAATGATTGATTTTTCTGGTAAATCAGTTAAATCAGTTGAGATTGATAATGTACAAGATACTAAAATAGCAATTCCAATCAATAGAATGTCAAATGGTATTTATACCATAAGAGTTCTTTCTACCGGAATCAAACCGGTTGGTAAAAAAATGATTGTGAACAAACGATTCTAAATTCGATTTTAGGTTAGTTTGAAATGTATGGGCTTCCAATCCTTTTGGGTTGGGAGCCCTTTTTGGTTTTGGTTAAAAAGATTAACCTTGCGCATCATGGGTTAAGGGAGTAGGAAATAAATAAGCTACCCAAATTATGGGCAGTTATTTTTTTCCTGCTCCCTAAACTCGTATTGCTATCGCCATTTCAGGGCTAATTTGAAATAACTTACTTCCGTCAGGCGATGCCCGACGCTCTTTGCTGAAAGCCTTTCAGGCTAATTTTGCCCTGAAAGGGCTACAGCTATAACACAAGTTGTTATTGCCCTTCGTTTCAAAAACC
>CAYXQH010000476.1:0-5225 GCA_964467425.1 uncultured Saprospiraceae bacterium | reverse complement strand
GTTTATCAGGGGTATAGTGTGCATGGTAATGAAGCAAGTGGCGCGAATGCAGCATTGCTTTATGCTTATCATCTTGCTGCAGCGCAAGGAACAGAAATCGAACAAACGCTGGAAGAAGTTGTCGTACTCTTAGATCCTTGTTTTAATCCGGATGGCTTGCATCGTTTTGCAGGTTGGGTCAATTCTCATAAAAGCTATAATCTGGAAGCTGATGGAAGTAGTCGGGAGCTGAATGAAGCCTGGCCTGGCGGTCGAACAAATCATTATTGGTTTGACTTAAATAGAGATTGGCTTTTATTAGCACATCCGGAAAGTCGTGGTCGAATTAAAAACTTCCAAAAATGGAAACCAAACATCCTCACTGACCATCATGAGATGGGAAGCAATTCTACCTTCTTTTTCCAACCTGGTATTCCTACTCGAACGAATCCGATTACACCAAAAAGAAACCAGGAACTCACGCAAGCAATCGCAGAATACCACGCCAAAGAACTCGACGAAATTGGCTCTTTATATTATTCAAAAGAATCTTTTGATGATTTTTATTATGGTAAAGGAAGTACCTATCCGGATGTTCAGGCTTGTATCGGTATTTTATTTGAGCAAGCTAGTGCAAGAGGACATTTACATGAAAGCACGCATGGAGATTTAAGTTTTCCTTTTACTGTTCGCAATCAACTAAAGACCTCCATTTCTACACTAAAAGCAGGAAGAGGTTTACGTAAAGACTTATTAAAGTTTCAGCAATCATTTTTTATAACAGCGCTTAAGGAAGCCGCGGCTGATACTAAGAAAGCTTATGTTTTTTCTTCTCCGCATGACCAGGGTAGGCTTCGACATTTTCTGGAAATTCTTTTACAACATGAAATTAAAGTTTATAAAAATAAAAATTCTTTAAAAGCAAATGGATCCTCTTTTGAAAAAGGGAGTTCTTATGTTGTTCCAACATCGCAAGCACAATACAGATTAATCAAGGGTATTTTTGAAACACAAACTACCTTTGAAGACAGTCTTTTTTATGATGTTTCTGCCTGGACTTTACCTTTGGCTTTCAACTTAAAGCATGGAGCAGTTACGACAAAAATCGGATCACTTGGTTCCGCAATGACTATGGATGATCTTCCAAAAAGCGACTATAACTCCTTACAAAGTGATTATGCATACCTTTTCAAATGGGATGAATACTATGCACCAAAAGCGATGTACCATTTATTAAAGCATGGACTTATTGCTAAAGTTGCTAACAAAACTTTTTCTGTGCAAACAAAAGCAGGGCTTAAAGATTTTGGTCTTGGGACGATTATGATTCCAGCCAAAAATCAAAACAAATCAGCTGATGAAATTTATCAATTGATTAGTGAAGCATCTAAAATATCAGGCGTTCAAATGCATAGTGCGACATCTGGTTTCACACCGAATGGTATCGACCTTGGAAGTCCTAGTTTTAGCAGAGTCTACAAACCAAAAATTCTTTTAATAGTAGGTGATGGCGTGACAAGCTATGACGCTGGAGAAGTTTGGCATTTGTTAGATCAGCGTTACCATATTCCTACGACACTTGTTGATGTTTATGATTTTGGCTCCGTTGATTTAGAAGATTACTCTGTCGTGGTTATGGTAAACGGTTCCTACTCCGGACTTGGATCGAATGCAGAGAAACTAAAAAATTGGGTGAAAGGTGGCGGAACGATTGTCGCTATGCGAAGCGCAGTCAATTGGGTAAAAAAACAAGGACTTGCAAATATTTCTTTTAAAGGTGCCAATGGAAAAAAGAAATCCAGTCGCCGCCCCTATTCCAAGCTATCTCCTGATCGCGGATCAAATTTTATTGGGGGCTCAATTTTTAAAGTAAAATTAGATTTGACGCACCCGTTAGCTTATGGTTTTCACAATGAAACATTACCTGTTTTTCATAAGGGAACAAGCTTTTTCAAGCTACCTAAAAACCAATATGCATCACCTGCTGTTTATACTGCCCAACCTTTATTGAGTGGATATGTTTCTAAAAAGAATCTGGCAACAATTGGGAATACTGCTGCCATTATCGCTTGTCGTAGCGGCAGTGGCCGAGTGATTTGTATGGGTAACAATCCTAACTTCCGGGCTTTTTGGTACGGAACAAATAAGCTTTTTGCCAATGCTATTTTCTTTGGCAATACTATAAACCGAGGCGCTTTAGAGAATCCAGTTTCTGCAAAAAAGAAAGAAACGATGGAAGAAATGGATGAGCATGGACATGGACACCAACATTAGGGTCAAAAAGCAAAGCTTTTTGAAATGATGGTTCTCGCTACGCTCAAAAGTGACAGTCTAACCTTCGGTTAGAAATGATAGTTCATTCGCCTTTGGCGAAATGAAAATGATGGTCGCCTTTGGCGAAATTGTTTTTTGCCTTTGCCAAAAAAAGAAAGTGCCTCCAGCAAATTATTTGTCGGAGGCACTTTTTTTCCAAAGGAAAAAACCATCATTTCGTGCCGAAGGCACGACCATCATTTTCGCCGAAGGCGAACTATCATTTTCGAGCGCAGCGAGAACTAGCTCAGCAGCTCTCCAGCTTTTGCAATCGCACGATCCAAACCAGTCGCATCTTTTCCTCCAGCTGTAGCGAAGAAGGCTTGGCCACCACCACCACCCTGGATTTCTTTTGCTAACTCTCTAATGATATTCCCAGCATGCAAATCTTTTTCTTTGGTTAGCGTTTCACTAATCGTTACCATCAACTGTGGTTTGCCATTAACTTCTGCACCAAAAACGATCAAAGCATCTCCTAATTCTTGTTCTAATTGATAGGATAAATTTTTGATTGCTTTCGAATCATTCAGTGGTAATTTGGATGCTATAAAATTGACGCCGTTAATAATTGTTGCGCCTTTTTTCAAATCATCTTTTAGATTTCCTGCCTGCGCTGCCATCATTTTATCCAGCTCTTTTTTAAGACCTTTATTCTCTTCTTGGAGCGCTGCAACATTTTTGGCAGTGTCTTTTGGATTTTTAAATAAAGCCCGAATGCTATTTAATTCCGCTAATTCTTTATTAATAAAAGCTTCTGCTTTTCCAGCAGTAATCGCTTCAATTCTTCTAACACCTGCAGCAACAGCACCTTCAGAAACTATTTTAAATAGTCCGATATCTCCTGTTGCATTGACATGGGTTCCTCCGCAAAGCTCTCTGGAAAAATCTTTATCGAAAGTGATCATCCGAACTTCGTCTCCATATTTTTCACCAAAAAGCATCATCGCTCCTGCTTCTTTTGCTTGAGCAATTGTCAAAATATCTTCTTCTAATGGAATGTTTTCTCTTATTTTTTCATTGACGATTTGTTCAATTTTAGCCACTTCTTCTTCTGTCATCTTTTGAAAATGAGAAAAATCAAATCGCATTCTATTTTCATCAACATCCTGACCTTTTTGTACAGCATGCGTACCCAAAACTTCATGAAGCGCTGCATGCATCAAGTGAACCGAAGTATGGTTTTTTGATGTTGCTAAACGTTTCGGCCGATTGATTTCTGCTTTTATCGTTGCCTCAAAATTCTCTGGCAGTTTTTTTACAATATGAATAATAAGGTCATTTTCTTTCTTTGTATCCAAAACCGCAATCTTCTCATCGCCAACGAACAATAAACCAACATCTCCTCGCTGCCCACCACTTTCAGCATAGAACGGCGTTTTGTTTAACACGATCTGAAACTGATTTTTGTCCTTTATTTTTACTGTACGATATTTCACAATTTTTACATCCTCCACCGACATATTGTGATAGCCAACAAACTCGACAGAAGGATCATCCAATAAATTAGTCCAGTCGCCAACTTCTTTTTGAGCATCTGCTCTTCCACGTGCTTTTTGTTCACTTAAAGCTTTTTTAAATCCAGCTTCATCTATTGTCCAACCTTTTTCAGTCGCAATCAAACGGGTAAGGTCAATTGGAAAACCATAGGTGTCGTACAACTCAAATGCACTCTCTCCGTCTAGTTGGTTATCTGAAACGCTTATAGAATTTAATCTTTTCAATCCCCCTTCTAAGGTGCGTAAGAAAGAGCGCTCTTCTTCCAAAACGACCTTACTAACAAAATCTTTCTGAGCATGCAACTCTGGAAAGACATCTTTAAAGGTATCGCCCAGCAAAAGAACTAATTCATGAAGCATTGGTTCTTTTACATCCAAAAAGGAATAATAGTATCGAACGGCTCTTCTTAAAATTCGTCTTATTACATAACCTGCTCCTGTGTTACTCGGTAATTGTCCGTCTGCAATTGTAAAACTCACTGCTCGAACATGGTCAGCGACCACTCGCATAGCAATATCTGATTTAGCAGAAAGATCATAACTAAAATTGTATTTTTTACCGGACCTTTTTTCAATGAATTGTATAAAGGGAGTAAAAACATCAGTATCGTAATTCGATTGTTTTCCTTGAATAGCCATGCAGAGACGCTCGAATCCCATTCCAGTATCTACATGTTTTTCCGGAAGCGATTCTAAACTACCATCTGCTTTCCGATTATATTGAATAAAGACGAGATTCCAAACTTCAATGACTAATGGATGATCTGCATTTACTAAGGTTGCCCCATCTATTTTTGCTCTATCTTCATCGGAACGGAGGTCAATATGTATCTCCGAACAAGGTCCACAAGGGCCAGTTTCTCCCATTTCCCAGAAATTATCCTTTTTATCGAACTTCAAAATGCGATCTTCCGGTACATATTTTTTCCAAAAGTTAATCGCCTCATTATCCGGTTCTAAGCCTTCAGAAGTATCTCCTTCAAAAACAGAGGCATATAATCGATTTTTATCCAAACCATAAACTTCGGTTAATAGCTCCCATGCCCAGGAAATCGCTTCTTCTTTGAAATAATCACCAAAAGACCAGTTTCCCAACATCTCAAACATCGTATGGTGATAGCTGTCAATACCTACTTCTTCAAGATCATTATGTTTTCCAGAAACGCGCAAACATTTTTGAGTATCCGCAACTCTTCGGTCTTTTGCCACCTTATCTCCAAGGAAGAAATCTTTAAATTGATTCATTCCTGCATTTGTAAACATTAATGTTGGGTCATTTTTGTTAACAATTGGTGCAGAAGGCACAATTTTATGTGTTTTCTCTTTAAAAAAGTCCAGGAATTGCTGGCGAATTTCTTTTGCTGTCTTCATAAAGCGGTAATTCTGTATTTCAATAATTTTATTAAACTAAAAAGACCATTTTTAGTTCCTTTACTA
>CAYXQH010000475.1:0-5231 GCA_964467425.1 uncultured Saprospiraceae bacterium | reverse complement strand
TTTTTGTGATTCTAACCTTTCAATAATTTATATGAAACTTACTTTACCTATTGGACTTATTTTTGGGTTCGCTTTTCTTTTTACAAGCAATTTATCAGCTCAAACTACGCTGAAAGGAATTATTTTAGATGCTGAAAATAATGATCCGATCATTGGAGGAACCTTACTGATTCAAGGAACTGGAGATGGAACTGCATCTGATTGGGATGGAACTTTTGAGTTTACAACGGAGCAGGCCTTACCTTTTACACTTGAATTTTCCTACACAGGTTATGATACAAAATTGGTTGAAGTAACTTCGACCAAAAGATTAGAAGTGTTTTTGAGCGCTGGCGTCGTGACCATTGATGCGGTTGAGGTGAAAGGAAGTAGAATTTCCGACAAACAAAAAGAATCGCCACTCACAGTCGAATCAATGGATGTTTTAGCAATCAAAGAAACTCCGTCAGCAAATTTCTACGATGGCTTAGGTTCTTTGAAAGGAGTTGATTTGACTGCTGCAAGTTTAGGTTTTAAAGTAATCAATGTAAGAGGATTCAATAGTACAAGTCCAGTTCGTTCATTACAAACCATTGATGGCGTTGACAATCAAGCACCAGGACTTAATTTCTCATTAGGTAACTTTTTAGGTTCATCTGAACTCGATGTTAATAGAGTTGAAATCGTTGTAGGAGCAAGTTCTGCTTTCTATGGCCCAAATGCCTTCAACGGCGTGATTGCTATGCAAACCAAAGACCCGTTTTTTTATGACGGGTTGTCTGCTTCTGTAAAAGCAGGTGAGCGAAATTTGGTCGATGCAGCACTTAGATGGGCTGATAAATTCCAAAACAAAAATGGGGAAGATTACCTCGCTTATAAAGTGAATTTTAGCTATTTACGAGCGGATGATTGGGTCGCAGATAATTTTGACCCAGTAGATGATTCAGAGGTTCCGTTTAATAATCCAGGCGGATTTGATGCTGTTAATATTTATGGCGACGAATATTTTGGAGGAAATGATTTTAGAGATTTTCCACTTTTTCAAGAGCCTGTCACACGTGGTAATTTTTATCGCACTGGTTACGAAGAAATTGACTTAGTAGATTACGATACGCGTAATTACAAAGCAAATGCAGCATTGCATTATCGCTTAAAACCATCTATGGCAGAACAATCACCTGAATTGATTGTTTCTGGAAATTTTGGTTCAGGTACAACTGTTTACCAAGGAGAAAATCGTTTTAGTTTGAAAGGCATTACTTTTCTACAAAATCGAATCGAATTAAAGAAACGAAATAAGTATTTTCTTAGAGCATATTCCACAAGAACTACTGCTGGAGATTCCTATGATCCTTATTTTACTGCTTTACGTTTGCAGGAAGAGGCAAAAGAAAATAGAGACTGGAGTATTGATTATAGTTCCCATTGGGCAGCCAATTTTGATCCTCAATTGGAGGCACTTGGTTACCCGCAAGTTGAAGTAATCGGATTTGATCCTGAAACGGGGCAAGTTCTTACTGATTTTGATGTGGATGCAGCAAGGCAGTGGTTTATTGATAATCGAGAACTTTTAGGAAGGTGGCATGATGAGTCTTCCGCGTTTGCAAACACTGGTGGACAAGGTGGCTCCAATACCCAAGACTTTTTTGAGCCAGGAACGGAAAGGTTTCAGGAATTATTTAATACCATAACGGGTACATTGAGAAGTGATGGAGGGACGAGGTTTTTTGATAATTCCGCTTTATATCATGCACATGGGGAATACATTTTTACTCCTACTTGGACGGATAAAGTCACAGTCGGTTCTAACTATAGATTGTACACCCCAATTTCGAGAGGAACTGTTTTTAATGATGGAGATGGTGAGCGAATCACTAACTCTGAGGTAGGTGTCTATGGAGGTATTGAGAAATCTTTTTTTGAAAAAAAGGTGAAAGCATCATTTGCAGCAAGGGCTGATAAAAATCAAAACTTTAATTTATTATTTTCTCCAGCAGGTAGTTTAGTTTATACGCCTTCTAAGAATAATTTCTTTAGAGTTTCTTTCTCCTCGGCTATTAGAAATCCAACCCTGAGTGACCAATATCTATCTTTGAATGTGGGTAGAGCCACGCTTGCGGGAAATTTAAATGGTGCAACCGATTTAGTAACTGTCGAATCTTTATTAGAACTCTTCGGTACCTCAAATGCCCCGCTTTCTGTTCTTGATTCGTTTGATATAGCACCTATTCAGCCTGAGGAAGTAAAGACTATTGAAGCAGGTGTGCGAACCACCTTGTTTGAAAAGCTTTATGTGGATGCGGGTTATTATTACAGTTTTTATAACAACTTTATTGGATTTCTAATCGGAGTTGATTTCGAACCTGCAGCTGTAGGTACAGGTTTTGATAGATTGGATGTTTTCCGTTATGCTGCCAACTCAAGCTCGCAGGTAGAAACTCAAGGATTCTCTATTGGTCTAAATTATTTTTTACCAAAGAATTTATCCCTTTCAGGTAATTATTCGTGGAACCAATTGGTCAAAACCGATATAAATGATCCTATCATTCCGGCATTTAATACGCCTGAACATAAATTCAATTTAGGATTGGGTGGTAGAAACTTACGGATGAATTTTGGAGAAAAGAGCATTCGTAACTTTGGATATAATATTAACTACAAATGGGTTGAAGGTTTCATCTTTGAAGGATCTCCTCAGTTTACTGGTTTTATTCCGAGTTATGATATGTTGGATGCTCAGATTAACTTCAGATTTGATAAATTGGACACTACTATAAAATTAGGAGCATCCAATATTTTAAACAATCGCGCTTTCCAAACTTATGGCGGTCCAGAAATCGGTCGATTGGCTTACGTAACTTTCCTTTACGAACCTAAATAAAAAACTCCCTTTGGTAAGGAATTAAGATATTTTCCTTTAAGGAAAAAAATAAACCCAACTCAATTAACTTATTCAACTATTAAAATAATCATTCACCAAATTAATTTTTATGAAAAAGAATTTTACGCTCCTTACACTCTTTTTAGTTTCTTTAAATCTGTGCTTTGCACAGGGTAAGCGCTATTTAGAGCCTGTTTTTGACAATGTTGTGGTTCAAGAAGATGTTATTTATGCAGCAAATGCAACGGTACTGCTTTTGCCACAGACTCAAACTTTAAATAAAGTACCTCTTTTCACAGATGTCTATATGCCAGAGGGCGACACAGTGACAAACCGTCCGTTAGTAATGGTTTTTCATACAGGGAACTTCTTACCTCCAATATTGAATCGTCAAATTGCTGGACATAAGAAAGATTCCTCTGTAGTTCATATCTGTACTGAATTAGCTAGACGTGGATTTGTTGCAGCAGCAGTTTCTTATCGTACGGGTTGGGATCCTACTGCTACTACTCAACCAGTAAGAGCATTAGGTTTGATTCAAGCATCTTACCGCGGAATGCAAGATGGACGGACAGCAGCTCGATTTTTTAGACTTACTGAAGCAGTAGCTGGAAACCCATATGGAATCGATCCTAACAAAATCACTGCTTGGGGTAATGGTACTGGAGGCTATATCGTTTTAGGTTTAGCAGGTCTTTCAGATTTCAATGAAATTTTGAGCACAACTAATGGTCCAGCAAAATTCCTATTGGATACAAATGGTGACGGTATGCCAAATGCACCTATGGTATTTCCTCCTTATCATGGCGATATTAATGGTACAGATACCACTATTGTACCTGATGCAGCATATGGAATTCCTCCTGGTGACACCAGTAATTTTGGTTTCCATACTGGATTTAGTTCTGAGATCAATTTATCAGTCAATGTTGGGGGTGCATTAGGTGACATCTCATGGTTGGCTGATAATACCACTCCGTTGATTTCAATTCAATCTGCTTTTGACCAATTTGCTCCTTATGATGATGCTATCTTGACAGTACCTACAACTGGTGATCCAATTGTAAGAGTACAAGGTGCTCGACAAATCGGCGCTGCTCAAGAAGCAGCAGGTTGGAATATGCCTTGGAAAGATTTTGGATTTACAGATGCCATTACTGATATCGCAATTGCAAACTCTGCAACTGCTGGTCACCCATATTATGAAGGGACCTTCCCTTGGATTCATGATAGAAATAGCATAGATGAAGATGAAGGTGTAGTTATTAATTGGTGGAATCCAGACGATGCAGCTCCTGGTATTGGAATCCCAGGGATTCCAAATGGAGTTGAGGGACTTCCTCTAAATCAAATTCCATTTGATTCGACTATGTCTTTCCATGAGCAAGGTTTAATTTTAAACGAAGGAATGAGTGCTGCAAAATCAAGAGCTAATATTGATACCATTATGGCTTATGTATTGCCTCGAACTTGTATTGCTTTGGGTCTTGATTGTGATTTGGCAGGTCTTTCTAGCATCAAACACTTGGATGCTGCTGATGTTGGATTGGTAATTTCTCCTAATCCATCACAAGATATTGCTTACATCAGAACAGACAATAATAATTTTAATGAAGTAAGAGTTTTTGACTTTCAAGGAAGATTGGTAGCACATGAAGATGGCTTGAATACTTCATTCTATAAATTGGATAGACGTAATTTGCCTGAAGGTATGTATGCTGTCCAGATTAGATTTGAAGACGGAATAATTACTCAGAAATTGATATTTAACTAATTGTAAATCAATTAGTTATTAAATAAAAAATCCGCTCAACTTAATTGTTGAGCGGATTTTTTTATAACTCTCTAATACTACTTTTTACTTCCAAAAATTAGCTAATAAATGGTGGGTCGACATGGAGTCGTGCGTCCATACGAGCTCACGTTTCGTGGCACGACTTCAAGTCGTCCCACGAATTAAGTGCAAAGTAACAAAGTAGAACTAAAGACTTTTTAGAAAGTTTAAACTGTCTTTTTTGTCATCATAATCATCAAGTTCAGGCCAATTTGCTTTTCCAAATGGGACAGTTTTGGATTTTAATAAGTTATGAGAAGACACAATGTTTTGAATATTTTCTTTTTGTTCTTCAAGGTCTTTTTCTACGGTTTTTAGATCTTCGTAGGTTTCATAATGCAATGAACCGATACGCGATTTTATTTCTTTTGCTTCCAAAATAATCACACATCCATTAATATTGAAAGGCACTCGATTGAGCGAGTAAAGTGAAAAATTATAGTCAAAGTTATTTTTGTATTTATTGTTTAAAACGAGGTATTTGAAATTATGTAAAACCTCCAATAAATGCTTCAAGTCATAATCTTTAGGTAAATA
>CAYXQH010000474.1:0-5256 GCA_964467425.1 uncultured Saprospiraceae bacterium | reverse complement strand
CTACTAGCTGCCTCTACTGGCATCGTTGGTGCAACAGTGGTTACTATGGGTTTAATCAGTCTTCCAACTATGCTAAAGAGGGGCTATAAACCCGAGCTTGCTACAGGAACCATTGCCGCATCTGGAACTTTAGGGCAAATCATTCCGCCTTCCGTTGTATTGGTGCTTTTAGGTAGTGTGCTAAATGTTCCTGTTGGAGACTTATTCAAAGCAGCCTTACTACCCGGCGTTCTATTGGTTGCTGTTTACATTTTATACATTGCTTTTGTAGCTATTCGTAATCCTAAGAGTGCACCCAATATTCCGGCTGAAGAAGTGAAAAAATTCTTAAATCAAAAAAATGTTTTATGGAAAATTTTCATTGCCTTTTTTCTACCCTTACTATTAATTGTTGCTGTATTAGGGTCCATCTTTGCGGGTATTGCTACACCTACTGAAGCTGCAGGCATTGGTGCTTTAGGCGCTATACTCTTAACGATTGGCCAGAAAAAATTCAGCTTAAAGGTTTTGCAATCCGTCATGCAGGAGACGACACATTTAACCTGTATGGTCTTTGTTATTTTATTAGGTGCCACGACCTTTACATTTGTATTTAGAGAAATGGGAGGAGATACTTATTTAGTAAGTCTGATTGAAAGCTCTAATCTTTCACCGACCATGTTTTTAATCTTAGTCATGCTGGTGATTTTCATTGCTGGATTTTTCATTGATTTTATAGAAATAATTTTCATTATCGTTCCAGTTGTCGCACCGATCTTTTTAGAATACAATATGAATTTAATCTGGATAGGTATTTTAATCGCATTGAATCTTCAAACTTCTTTTCTATCCCCACCCTTTGGTTTTTCATTGTTTTATTTAAAAGGCGTTGCACCTCCGGAAGTCACGACCCAACATTTATACCGAGGGATTATTCCTTTTGTGATTATTCAATTGATCTTTTTACTCGCTGTTATTTTCTTCCCACAAATCGTCTTAGGCTTTATAGATTAAAACATCTCTATTCCCTGTGGTGAATTTCATTCAAGAAACTATTCTACCAAATAGCTTCCCGTTTCAGAAACCGTAATAATAGGCAAGGTCTTTTCTTTTTCAAAAAAATCAAACCCTGGTTTAAGGCCTTTCCAAAAATCGTTTAATAAAGGGAATGAACTCGAATGCCTACTTACATTATCACTGGTCATCCGAAAGGGAAAAATATGTATAGGAATAGAAACGCCTTCTTTTTTAGCTAATACTGAAAGCAAGTATATCTCTTGAATTTTCTCATTAGTAATCGGAATACAGCCAATCGTTTGACATCCTCCGTGAATGTAAATATCATCACCAGGCTTTTCCCGATCACTGAGTAATTGGTCTGAAGCATTTGGGTAATTCACTTTTAAAGAAAGTAAAAAACTACTCTTCGGGTTAAAATGGCTAATCCGATAAAACCCTTCTGGTATCTGCCCATCTCCTTCCTTACGTTTTGGGCCGAGTGTCCCAGAGTTTTTACAAAAATCGTAGGTTTTAATTTTCTGGTAGGTACGCGCTCCTTTAGGTTTTAGCCAGAGTTCTAAAACCTCTTCTTGTTTAAACGCACGAAGGAATAAATCAAATTCAAAGGAGCTGATCTCTTGTTTCAATAATATTTTTTTCAACTCACTTTCCTTCTGTTTAAAAGCGTCGCGAACTCGTGGAAATTGAAGTTGCGTTTTTAAAAAATCGCTTTTTGGAATCTCCTGCCAATTACTCATATCCGGGGAAGAATTGCAGGTCATCAAACCCAACATTAAAAAGCAAAACCAGTATTTCATTTTTATAGTGTTTCATCTTTAGTAGTCGATGCTAGTTTTAAGTTTATAACAAATGCTAATTAATAATCTGTGAACCTCTGAGTCCAATCCGTGAGACCCCGCCCGCTCCGATGAGTCTGACACGACTATCGGAGTCGTCAACCTGATTGTCGGATCGGGCTGGTCCGTGTCAAAAAAAACTGTTTAATTTTTAAATCTGTAAACTATTGTAAAAAACCTTTTCAGTAAGCCCAGACCACTTGGTTGCTTTTTTTCTAAATCGGTCAAACGACTCGTATGCTTTTTTAGAAAGCGGATCATTGGCAATTTCTTCCTGAATGGCTTCTTCATTTAGTTCACGTAATCTGGCAAGCACTTCATCTGGAAATTTTCGAATATCTACTTTCGCTTCAATCAATTTTTCAAGATAAATAGTATTCTTTGCTTCAAACTCAGAAAGCATCCAGTGATTTACTCGATAAGCCGCTGTACGCATAATCGCTTGCAAGTCTGGTTCCAGACTATTAAATTTTTCTTTATTAATAAAAAACTCTAACATCGTTCCGGCTTCATGCCAACCGGGTGTGTAATAGTAATCTGCAATCTGATGGAATCCCATTTTATAATCATGATAAGGACCAATCCATTCTGTCGCATCAATCACCCCTCTTTCCAAACCAGTATAAATCTCTCCACCCGCTAGTAAAACCGGAGAGCCTCCTGCTTTTTTTAAGACCGTGGAACCTACTCCAGGAATTCGCATTTTTAACCCTTTAAAATCATCAATCGTATTGATCTCCCGGTTAAACCATCCGCCCATTTGTACACCTGTATTACCACCAGGAAAAGGAACCAAATTAAAAGCTCCGTAGATTTCCTCCCATAATTCCATTCCACCTCCACTCAATAACCAGGCATTCATTTGTTGTGCATTCATTCCGAAAGGAATCGATGCAAAAAATTGTGCAGCAGGCAACATACCTTTCCAATAATAACCTGCTCCATGTCCGATTTCTGCTGCACCACTTCGCACCGTATTAAATGCCTCTAATGGTGGCACTAATTCTCCACCGCCAAATACCTGAATATCCATCCGCCCACCAGACATTTCTTTCACCCATTGTGCAAAGAGATTACACCCTTCTCCTAGCGCCGGAAAATCCGGAGGCCAGGTCGTAACCATTTTCCATTTATATTTTTTACCGGAAATAATATTGGCAGAAGAATCCTGTGCAAAATTTTGAGAACCGCAGGATCGAATAGCAAAAGGAAGAGATATGGTGCCCAAAGCTATTCCTTTAAAAAAAGTTTTTCTGGAAAGTTTTTTCATGCTGTACGATTATACAGCCTAAGATAATAATTTTAGAAAGGAATAAAAATGTTCACTTCTTATTGTACTGCGTCATCGCTCGTGACAGACCAATCGTTCCAAAGCCTTTAATCGTTTCTTTTGCAAGCTTAAAAATTTCGGGCAAGCCATCCTTTTCTTCAGAAGTCCATTCTCCCAAAACATAATTGACTTGCTGCCCTTTATGAAACTCACTACCGATTCCTAAACGTAGCCTGGCATATTTATTCCCTCCGTTGAGTTCATCAATATTCTTCAAACCATTATGCCCTCCGTCACTACCTTTTCCTCGCAGTCGTTGTTTCCCGAAAGGCAAGTTTAAATCATCCAAAACAACTAATAAGTTTTCTTTCTGAATTTTCTTCTTTTGGAGCCAGTACCGAACAGCCTTTCCACTAAGGTTCATATAGGTAGAAGGCTTTAGTAAAACAAAGGTGCGCCCCTTATGTCTAAATTCCGTGATATCGCCAAGATTATCGTCTTTAAACGAAACATCAAACTCTTTTGCTAAGGCATCAACTACCTCAAAACCTATATTATGTCGGGTCCCATCATAATCTGCGCCCATATTTCCTAAACCAACAATAAGATATTTCATAGGGTCGGGTTCTTCTTTTTTAAATAATGATTTTAGCCAGTTAAACATTTAAACAGTCATTTTAGGTTCACAAATGTAATAAAGACTACTTTTAAAAAGATAATTTATTTGCATTCAAATAGCCTAGTTTTCTGTATATTTGCATTTAACAACTCCAATTCCCCAACCTTTCCCTTTAAAACACCAAGCGAGAAGCATTTTTTCAGTACACCCACACACACCACTGCAACCCCATTAGACCTTGTCTAATTGTTAAATTAAAATGCTTTGCAAATGACTGTATGCATTCGCTACACTGTTGTTTTGTTATTACTGATGATGAATTCAGGGCTTCTTACCAGCCAGGTTTCCATTTCCAGTGATCGAGAAAACAGCAGCTATGAAATTGGAGAATCGGTAATCTTTTCTGTTGAAGGACCTGCCAATTCGGAAGCTTCGTATGTCCTTTTTTATGACCAAGTCACTGATCAAATAACGACAGGAACACTTAATCTAAATGCTGATGGTGATGGGTCTATATCGTTTAGCCCTCAAGAACCAGGAGTTATTTTTTGCGAAGTAGAAGTCAATGAGGAGAAAGCCACAGAAGCTGTTCAATTTTCTTTTGACCTAATCGAGCCATTTGAGGAAGAGCCTGACGATTGGGATGCATTTTGGACTAGTCAAAAAGCCTTACATGAAAGTCTGCCAATGGATCCGGAGCTGACCTTCTTAGATTCAACAGAATTTACAGCAACCTATAGAATCAATCTTGCACATATAGATAATCGTCGAGTGTATGGATATATTACAATACCTGCTGGAGAAGGTCCTTTTCCCGCAATAATTACCTTTCCTTCATTTGGTAGTTCAGCAGGAGTTGTAGATCCTCAATGGGCAATTGCTGAAAGAGGCGGAGCTATTTCAGTGGCAATAAACATCCATAATGCAGAACCTGATGAGGAAGACCCTAATGCTTATTTGCCGGATGATTTCGATACAAAGGAAGGCAACTATTTTCGATACCCTTTATTAGGTGCAGTACGAATGATTGACTACCTATATACACGCTCAGACTTTGACGGTCAAAATGTTGGTGTGATGGGTAAAAGTCAAGGTGGAGGGCTGGCAGTTCTACTTGCAGGCATTGATAACCGTATTAATTTATTAGCATCAGGAAAAAATATTCTTGCCGAACATGCTGCATATAAATATGGTAGAGCAAGTGGCTTTCCTCAATATCTAAGAAAATCAAATGCTTTGTTTGGCACCATTGAACACGAGACGGCAACCTTGGAGGCTTCCAAATATTACGATGCTGTTTATGCTGCTCGACGATACGAAGGGCCGTCACTCTTAACTTTAGGGTATCAGGATCTGACTAGTCCAGCTGCTACAATCATGGCATGTTATAACCAATTTAAAGGACCAAGTATTCTTTTTCATGAAACTAACTCCGCTCATTCACAAAGTTCGGGTGTTTATACAAATGGGCGATATGATTTTTTCAGGCGCTATTATCCAAGTATGCAATCACCTCCCTGGCCTTGGCCAGA
>CAYXQH010000473.1:0-5265 GCA_964467425.1 uncultured Saprospiraceae bacterium | reverse complement strand
CTACCTGTCTACCTGTCTACCTGTCTACCTGTCTACCTGTCTACCTGTCTACCTAATTTATCAATTCTTTTTCTTTCAAAACAGTTAACGCATCTGGATGCATCATTGTTTCTGCAAGTCCACTTGTTTTAGGGAGCTCATATTTAAAATAGAATTTCATAGTCAAAAGTTTACCTTCATAAAAGTCTGACGTAAAATTCCCTCTTCCGGTCACTAAAGCTCTTTGGGCAATACAGCCTTGCTTTAGCCATTGCCAGGCAATCACTACAGTGCTGGTGAATTCCATAAACAAGCTAGCATCTGCTAGAAAACGTTCATGATCTCCTTGCATTGCAAATCCTAAAAGATGTTCTAAAACGGTTTGAGTCAGTTTCATTTTTTCAGCGAGCAAATCTGCATATGGTTTTAAATGATCAAGATTAGCTGCATCTCGAATGGTTTCCGTCATGGCTTGCACTAATAATTGCAAAGCACGCCCATTTTGCATCGTAGCTTTTCTACCTAATAAATCCATAGACTGAATACCCGTCGTTCCTTCATATAAGGAAGTGATTCTAATATCTCTATAATATTGTTGTAATGGAAAGTCAGTACAGAATCCATATCCTCCAAGTATTTGAAGACCAGTGCTGGTGGCCACCCGACCCATTTCGGAAGGGTAGGTCTTAGCAATAGGTGTAAGGATTTCCATCAACAAATGTGCTTCTTCCCGCTTTTCTCCTTCGCTCGTTTTAATAACATCAGCCAGTTTTCCGCATTCCATCAAAATACTCAAAGAGCCTTCGATCACCGCTTTCTGTAATAATAACATCCGACGAACATCGGGATGATTAATGATGAGCGTTTGTTCTTCCGCCGTATTCTTTTTGCCATCCGCACTTAATCGTCTGCCTTGCGGTCGTTCCTTCGCATACTGCAAAGAAGCATGATAGGCCGCCGTTGCAATCGATGCTGCGATAAGTCCAACATCAACTCTGGCTTCATTCATCATTTGAAACATGTATTTCAAACCAAGGTTTGCTTCTCCTACCAGAGCACCGAAACAATCATCGTTTTCTCCATAAACCAGATGCGTAGTGGCATAACCTTTTTGTCCCATCTTTTGAAAATCACCTGCGGTAATCACATCATTATAAGACAATGAACCGTCTTGTTCTATCCGGTGTTTTGGAACTACAAAAAGAGAAATCCCTCTTGTCCCTGCTGGTGCTCCTTCAATTCGAGCAAGAGTCAGGTGAACAAAGTTTTCTCCAAATTGATGATCTCCTCCAGAGATAAATATTTTCTGGCCTTTAATTTTATAGGTTCCATCCTCTTGCGGATAGGCTGTTGTTTTTATATCAGAAAGCGAACTTCCTGCTTGAGGTTCTGTCAGTGCCATGGTCCCCATCCATTTGCCTTCAATCATTTTTGGAACATAGGCATCAATCAATTCTTGTTTACCAAAAGTAACGATCAAGTTGGCAGCTCCGGTCGTCAGATTCATATAACCTACGACATGATTATTGGCAGAATGGTAGATGTGGTTGGTTGCCCCAAAAAGCATCATGGGTAATTGCATCCCTCCATTATCGTAAGAGAAGTAAGATCCAAAGACACCAGCTTCTGCACATTTTTCAATAATCACACCTAACTGAGGGTGGGCAATGACTTTTCCATCTTCATATTTAACGGGCTTTTCATCCATTTCTGCAGAGTATGGAAAAAACTCTTTATCCGCCAAATCTTTTGCAGCATCAAGCAAAATATCAATACCTTCCCGGTCGTAATCCTGAAAATATTCTGAATTCAAAACTTCTTCGATTTGATGTACATCGTACAACAAAAAACGAAGATTATTCATGCTCATATACTGATCTGCCATCGCTCGTTATTTATTGAAATTTTAAAAATGCAAAAGTAACGAAAATTCGCTGGATATTGCGTTCTAGATGTAAAAATTCCTACCACTGCAAAGCAATGATAGGAATTAGATTAATTAGGGAGAATTTGGTTTTTATGGGGCAAAAGAAGTAAGGCCCAAAATTATTTTAATGTTGTATGACAATTTTTTTAGAAAAACTATGCGTTTCATAGTCCAGGATTAAAAAATAAATTCCAGCAGCAAATTTATTAGTATGAATTGTTGTGGACTGATTCAAAAAATGCCGCTGGAATTGCTTTTCACCGATACCATTATACATTCGAATGGCTTTAGGTTTTGTTCCTTCAATTTCTATTTCTAAATGTCCGTCTGCTGGATTTGGAAATATAGTGATGTCTTCCATCTCCAAAATAGGAATTATGTCGATTGAATTTACTTCGTCAGTCAGTAATATTGAATCTCCAGCTGTATAGGAAATCATTAAATCTGTTTCGTCATTACTAAGACCAAGGACTTGTTTGAAGCTAGCATTTAGATACGTCTCAATGTCTCTGGTGTCGGCGTAATTGTCTCCGATGACTCCGGTAATGTTATCAATGATAACAATGTCAAAAGAGGCGATCTCGCCAAAGCCGCTTACATTCATTTGGTTGTATCGGGTAATTCCAAAGTCAATTTCATCAGAAACACCTGGTACCCATTTTTGCAGGCCATAAGTGGTGTCTACTCCATTTAGCCAACCACCATGCGGCTGAATATTAATGATGTTTTGAATATTTGCAGTATCCAATAGGATGGAAAATGCAATGCCATGAATATCTTCAATTATATTGTTTGTGTCACCTAGATGAACTTCTACATGAATGGTATCCGAAGGATTTAAAACAGTATCACTTAAGACCAAAAATAAATCTTCTCCGAACAAGTCTTCCTCGGTAGGTGGAACATAAAATTGATTTATGCTGTCATAATTATTCAGCATATTTTGGAAGTCAAAGATGTCTATGAAGCCATCTCCATTATAATCCGAGTGTTTATAATTGATTCCACTTGGAAGATCGAGCGGCCAATCATTTGCTTCTTTTCCATCCCAATCTGTTCCCATATCCACTCTGGGAATACCGAAGAATAATTCATCGTAGGTCAAACCGATGTACAGTACATCGATATTGTTACTGATACCGTCCAGGTTGGCATCACCTGGCCAGACACAGTCTTCCTGGATTTCGCATTGAGCAATTAAATTGTTTCCGAAAGAGCATAAGATAATGCCTAATAAAATGGTTTTTTGAATCAGCGTTTTCATTGTAATATTATTGGTCCACACTACAAATATGGGTAGATGTACTTGTTTTTAAAAGTACAAATTAATATATTTTTGCAGAAAAAAAATAACGACACTTTTTGTAACTAACTGTAAATTAGTGACTTGTGATATTTTTTTAATAATTTTATAGAAAATATGCCAATGAAATCAAGTAAGGTTTTTAAATATTTAGAGCAATTTGATACGAAAGAGCGAACACGGTTTGGAGAATTTGTACGATCCCCATATTTTAATAAGCATGAAAAAACAAAGCAATTGCTAAATATCTTGATGCGGACCAGTAATCCAGTAAAGCAAAAAGTCTTTGAAGCGTTATTTCCTGGAGAAAATTATGATGATCAAAAACTAGGGAATGTGATGTCTTACCTTACTAGTTTATTATACGATTTTCTCGCAATAAAAAACTTCCAATCGAAAGAAGGATTATTCGATTTATTTAGTTTGGATGAAGCACTATCTGATGAGCAGAATAAACTTTTTGAAATTCGATCAAAACAGTTTGAAAAAGAAACGGAAAAAAGAAAACGAGAAGATAATTTTACTTACTATCAAAAATACTATTTGAATAATCTTGTTGATCATTATGAGCATCTTAATGTGAATCGTGGCTTATCTCAACGGCTTCAAAATTCGGTAGATTATTTTGATGTTTATTACTTTTCTGAAAAGCTAAAACTTTGCGCTGCGATGTTGGTGCGACAGAAAGTAGTTCAGGTAGAATTTAAAATTCGATTCTTAGATGCCGTTATTTTTCAATTAGAATCAGACTGGGAATATTATAAACAGTTTACGCCCATTTTAATTTATTTTCACATCAATAAAATGCTTACGGAGGAATCGGGGGACGACTACTTTTTTATTTTAATGGATTTATTGGAAAAACATATTTCTTCTTTTAGTGTGGAAGAAGGAAGAGAATTGTATACCTATGCTCAAAATTTCTGTATTTCAAAAATTAATAAAGGAGAGCCAGAATATCTGAAAGAGATTTTTAAAATTTACCAGCAGTTATTAAAAAGAGCCTTGATTTTTTCTAATAATACTTTATCGGAGTGGCACTATAAAAATATAATTACGGTAGGTTGTCGTTTAAAAAAATTCGATTGGACTTTTGAATTTATTGAAACCTATAAACAAAAACTTCCAGCAAGCCAAAGAGAGAATGCATATCGGTATAATTTGGCCTCTTTTTACCTGACTAAAGGGGATTATAATCAAGCTTTGACCTTACTCAATAATGTGGAATTTACTGATGTTTTTTATAGTGTTGATGCTCGCTTTGTATTGATGAAAGCATATTATGCTATGGGAGAGTATGATCTGATGATTTCTTTTTTAGATACCTTTCGCTTGTATCTTATGCGAAACAAGAAGGTTTCTACAAGTAATCGAAAAAGCTATTTAAATTCCATTCGTCTTGCAAGTAGCCTGGCGAAAATTAAGTTAGAGCCAAAATCAAATAGAAAAG
This sequence comes from uncultured Saprospiraceae bacterium, assembly GCA_964467425.1. Taxonomy (GTDB): domain Bacteria; phylum Bacteroidota; class Bacteroidia; order Chitinophagales; family Saprospiraceae; genus JAHDHW01. Next base: position 606 of record CAYXQH010000473.1, on the reverse strand, counting down.
AAAAATTGGAGAAGTTGAAAATCAAATTGGAAAAGACGGATGCAATAGTTAATAAGCAATGGTTGCTTGCGAAAAGTAAAGAACTTTTTAATGAATGATGAGCAGCTCCATATTGATTATCCATTCAGCTTTCAAATAGGGTAGAGCGGCCTGAATATTATCTCTAATTGTATAAGTTTCATGATCAGTTTCAAAAAGCAATTTAGTCTGAGTGATTATACCTCTTATTTCCATTTCTTGCACCATCCAATCATAGGCATGAACAAAGGGAATGTTTTTGGAATAACGATCCCATCTGAGATTTAACGGTCTTTCTTGTTGAAGCTCTTCTATTGATTTTTTGCTTTGGAACGAATAAAGTTTCATAAAAATTAAAAATGATTCGGTATTCAGTCTTAGAGCCGAATACCGAATACTTTTTTAATTAGTAATCTATTCGTTCATGTCAATTCTAAATATCATTCGAGCACTTTCTTCATGATGTTTATTCGCCACTGGAATAGGGGAGCGAGTCGTCAATGCATCACCTTCTACAGTAATATTTTGACCTGTTCTGCCGAGGTGTTTTCCGATTGTGCCATTTGCTTTTTGAAGATAGATATTTCC
>CAYXQH010000472.1:0-5267 GCA_964467425.1 uncultured Saprospiraceae bacterium | reverse complement strand
AGCAACTTTTGAAAATATTGGAGCTTATGATATTCAACTTACTTTAATAGATGATTGGGGATGTACAGCAAGTTATACGGAGCCAGATGGAGTAGAAGTTACTTTTCCACTTGTTTCTTTTAGCGCAGATACTTTATCCTGTACAACTCACGAAGTAAGCTTTACAAATACTTCAGTTGGACATACCTTATCTTATTTATGGGATTTTGGAGATGGTGAATTTTCGAGTGATCCAAATCCGGTTCATTTATTTCAAAATGAAGGAATATATTCTATTTGTTTGACAGCAACAGATGTGAATGGATGTGATAGTACCTATTGCAGAAACGATTATGTAGTTATCGGTGATCCGGTAGCAGCTTTACAAGGAGATACAACTTATGCTACTTGTCCACCATTAATTGTAAATTTTGAAAACCAATCGATTAATTCTAATCAATTTGTTTGGGATTTTGGAGACTCAAGTGGAACTTCTTCATTAGTTAATCCACCTCATGTATATGCAGAACCAGGACAATTTGATTTGACTTTAATTGCCTCCTTTAATGGGCATTGTGCGGATACCTTATTTATCGATGATTATATTACTGTTGAAGGACCAATTGGTGATTTTTCATTCGACATAGATAGCGCCTGTATTCCTGCAATGATTACATTTTACGGTTCATCAGTTGATTCGTATAATTACATATGGGATTTTGGAAATGGAGATTTAGATTCTACAATGAATGTGATAACAGATACGGTGGAGTATGTATATTCTATGGTGGGACAATTTGTTCCAAAATTAATTTTACAAGACCAAAACGGTTGTTCAAGAGTATTAGAATCGCCAGATACAATTTACTTAGAGCAATTAAGTTTGGATTTTATAGCAACCGATCCCGTCTTATGTACTGGAGAAGATAATACTACTTTCTTGAATTTAACTAATTCTAGTTTGCCGATTAGTTCGGTAGAATGGATTTTCGATGGAGGTAGTCCAGGGAGTTCAACTTCGTTTGAACCGAATGTTACCTACGATACAGCTGGAGTCTATGATGTAATCTTAATATCAAGTAATGGATATTGTACAGATACTTTGGTAGTTCCTGCAGCGATTAAAGTAGGAGAGACACCAGTAGCAGATTTTACAATGGATAATGATGAAGGTTGTCCACCATTCCCTGTTTCATTTTCAGATGCTTCAACAGTAGGAACTGGTTTTATTGCCGGCTGGCAATGGATTTATGGAGATGGGGATAGCAGTCAAATTCAAAACCCTGTACATGTTTTTGGAGAGACAGGTGATTTTGATGTCACTTTAGTCGTCAGTACTGATATTGGATGTACAGATGAAGAAACAAAATCGGTAACGGTTATTTCTTTACCAGAAGTAATATTACCTGAGCCTTATAATATTTGTATTGGAAATGTGGTCGAATTAGAAGTTGAGATTGCAGATACAACTGGAATCACTTATTCTTGGCTACCTAGTCCAACGCTAAGTTGTACCGATTGTTTACGACCGGAAGCAAATCCAGTAGATACAACAACGTATTATTTTGTAATTAATAATTCAATTGGTTGTTCTGATACTTCAGCGATTTTGGTTGAGGTTAGACCATTTGCTGCACCAGTAATTGATATTACACCAGATACTACCATATGTGCAAATAGCATAATTCAGATTTTTGCAAATGGAGGAACGAACGTTTATGAATATCAGTGGGATACTTCAAGTGATGGATTAAGTTGTTATGAAAATTGTTTTAATCCAATTGCTACTCCTGAGGTTTCTACCACTTATACTGTAACGGTCACAAATGAATTTGAATGTGAAACAATAGAGGATGTTTTCATTGAAGTAATAGATGAATCCCAACCGTTTGCCGGCCCTGATAGAACCATATGTGAAGGGGAAGAAACACAACTTGAAATAACCTTTGGAAATGATCCGGTATGGATGGTTACGGAAGGCTTAAGCTGTGCTTATTGTCCAGACCCAATTGCAGATCCTGAAGTGACGACTACTTATCTGGTTCGTGTACAGACGGATATTGGATGTGAGGTAATTGATACAATTACCATAAACGTGATGAATGAAGATGATATTGATGCTGGAACTGATGATATTATTTGTTTAGGAGAACAGATTGAATTAGATGGATTTGGAACAGGGCAAATTGTTTGGAGTCCAGATAATACCTTGAGTGCTAATGATATTATTAATCCAATTGCTTCACCAACTGACTCAACACTTTATATCGTGACAGTCACGAATGATGAATGTGTCTTGTCTGATTCCGTATTTATTGAAGTAGTCACTCAAGCTGAAGTTTTTGCAGAAAGTGAAACTATTTGTTTGGGAGAAGATATTGAATTGAATGCTTATGGTACAGCGGAGGATTTTAGTTGGTCACCTGCAGGAACGCTAAGCGATTCCACTATTTCAAATCCAATTGCAACACCAACTGAAACGACTACTTATGTAGTAACCGGGTCAGTAGGAACTTGCCTGGACGATACCGCTCATGTAACGGTAACTGTTGTTCCAGGACCTGAAACGATATTGACGGAAGTTTATGATTTCTTTCCTGGCCAAACGGTAGAGGTTGAAATTACTACGGATGGAAACGCCGCTTATTCTTATGAATGGTCACCGATTGAATTGGTGAGTTGCGTATCTTGTAATAATCCACAAATTACGCCTGATTCGACCTTAGATTTATCAGTCACAGTTACAGATCCAAATACAGGTTGTTGGACGATCGATAGTACTATGTTAAGAACAAATAATAACTGTCCACCTGATTTGATAGGGGTGCCAAACATATTTTCACCTAATAATGATGGAATGAATGATGTATTATCACTCCACCTTTCGCCTGCTGTTCAACCATATGGTATAGATGTATTCAGAATCTATGATAGATGGGGAGCCTTGATTTTTGAAAGTCAAGAAGCTACCGAAGTATGGGATGGAACCTTTAAAGGTAAAAAAATGCCTAGTGGAGTATATATTTATTATTTAGAGGCGCCTTGCCCGGTTGGAGAGGGGAAAATAATGAAAAAAGGAGATATCACAATTTTAAGATAGATAAAGAACTTTTAGTATGCTTCTTTAGTTGTTGAGCCTTCAGATTTTTATCTGAGGGCTCTTTTTATTTCAATTTAAAATTATTTTTATATTTAAAAATTAATCTATACTTTTGTACTTTAAACCAACTATAGAAATATCTTTTTTCAAAGTTATTGCCTGAAACCGTCTTTCACTTTATTATACAACAAAATTGATTTGAAATTTTAATGGATTAAAATCCTTTTGGATTAATCCATTGGATATTTATATAATTAATCCCACAATTTAACCTCGTTTTTAAGCTGGATGAATCTTATGCTGTGTTAAGTTTTCATTAATGTTTTGAATGTTTTACATGCGACTGATAACCCTCGTTATACTATTTTGTGGGATTCCCTTTTTATGTCCAATACTTGCACAAGTATCGGCTGATTTTACAGCTAATGAAACGTCTGGTTGTGGTTCTTTGCAAGTGTCCTTCTCTGATAATTCTTCTAGTACAGTAGGCTCAATTGTTAGTTGGGATTGGGATTTAGGAGGAGTAGCATCAACGAATGAAAATCCAGGTAGAGTTTTTGGTACACCTGGGACCTATACGATTTGTTTGACGGTAACGGATAACATGGGGAATTCAGCAACCGAATGTAAAGAGGATTTTATTGTTGTTTTTCATTTGCCTGATCCAGCTTTTTCTACCTTGAATCAGACTTTATGTATTGGTAGCGAAGTTGAATACATAGATGAGTCGACTTCGATAGATGGTCAAATTACAGACTGGATTTGGGGGCTAGGAGGAACCGCCGGGGTGGTCATTGAAAATGGATCAAGTGCTCAGGTTTCCAGTGTATACGAAAACCCTGATTCATATACTATAAGCTTAACAGTTACGGATGATAATGGCTGTATTAATACGGTAACAGAAGAAGATTTTATTACAGTATATGATTATCCTGAAATAGATGTTTCTATAAGTGATACCTTCAATTGTTCCCCACCTTTTTCAATTAGTCTTACCAATAATAATCCTGATCCCAATGTTTTTTATACCTGGGATTTTGGAAATGGCTCCAGTCCTTTTCAAGGAACCTTTCCTCCTTCGGTCGTCTATAATGATGAAGGTAGTTTTTCTATTACAGTAATTGCACAGGATTTGTTTACTTCTTGTACAGATACTTTAGTTTTGGAAAATATTATAAATATAGGAAATGCCGTATCGTTTGATTATGATCTTGATCAAGGTTGTGAAGACTTGACCGTTGATTTTACTAATAATTCAATGGGGGGACTATCTAACTACCAATGGGATTTTGGAGATGGATTGTTTTCTAGTGAAATTTCTCCCCAACATACTTACACCCAGCCTGGTTGTTATTTTGTAACATTAACTGGGATCGTTAATGGTGTATGCTCTGACTCTTATACAAGTGTAGAATGTATTGAGGTTTTTCCATTGCCTTCAGCCTCCTTTACCAATAACAGCCCCATAGGTTGTACCATTCCACACGAAGTAGATTTTACAGGTTCTACAGATTTTGGATTAATTTTTTCCTGGGATTTTGGTAATGGTGAATCTAGTGATGAGCAAAATCCATCTGTAACGTTTACTGAGTTTGGGATTTATCCAATTGCTTTCGAAGTTATGAATGAACAGGGTTGTGCTAATACGTTTTATGATACGATTAGAATTGTAGAACTTCAAGCAGGAATGAACTTTGACGTAATTGCTGGCTGTACTCCTGTAGACTTTGCACTTGCAGATAGTTCAATATCTATTACGCCAATTAACTCCTGGTATTGGGAAGTTGATACTGCGTTTTACGATCCTAATTCACCACTTTTTACATCGACAGAGCCTTTTCCGAATTTTTCAATTGCAGATACTGGTTGGTATGATGTAACTTTAATAGTAACAAACACTTTAGGCTGTGTTGATACCGTAACCAATGAAGGAGCTATTGGTGTTGGATTAATACCTGATGTAGACTTTTTTGCAAACCCTTTGATTGCTTGCGTTGACGAAAGTATTCAGTTTACTGATGCTAGTAGTGAATATGCTGATTGGTGGATCTGGGATTTTGGAGATAGCGTTTTTGGCGAAGAAGAAAACCCCGTTCATTCTTATGATAATCCAGATACCTTTGATGTAGCGTTAGCAGTATTCCATAATGGTTGTGATAGTGTTTTAGCTTTTGAAGATTATATTATA
>CAYXQH010000471.1:0-5280 GCA_964467425.1 uncultured Saprospiraceae bacterium | reverse complement strand
GATAATTTAGAAGATTTTTTCAAAGATTCCTTTGAAGAGCTCTCGGACCAACCTGCACAAAACGGCTGGGACAGTCCTTCGCGAAAAGTTTGGAAAAACATTGACAAAGCAATCGAACAGGAAGATGAACCAACTACAGGATTTAAATGGTCCTCTTTAAGCATTCTGCTTAGCATTACCTCCTTATTGGTAGTAGGTACGCTAGTTTATTTTCTTTTTATTAAAAATGATTCAAACACCAATAGCATTCCCCCAAGCCCTGAAAGAGTATATTCCCCAAGTAAAAACAATGGTTCTACTTTTAATCCAACACTAGAAACTACAGTAAACGTTGATGAGCAAGAAGCAAACACCAATACAATAAACAGCCCTGAAGAAAAAAAATCTTCCTCTACAAATACAAAGAACAATACGCTGGAGCAACAAAAGAACATTCTTCCTCAACTTGAAAATAGCGATCAAGTATCTGTAAACAGCAACACTCAAAACGCTAATAACCAAACTAAACAAAAAGATCTTTTAAGCAAAGGCAACAAGACTTCACCACCCTATGACTTCGAGCCGAAAAAGGTGATTGACTCAAACGAACCTTCTCAAAAAGCCAATAGCCTTTCTAATGATGATAGCAAAGCAACTCAACGTTCTAAAGATGTAGACGTAGCAAACAAAACAAGTATTGAAAAAATTGAATTACTGCAAGCTATTCCAACTAAGGAAGCATTTGTTTCTACCGAGACTAATTATCCTGACATCCTGACTTTTACAAATCCTTTTATTGACCTCAATAAACAAAGGGTAGAAAAACCTACTTCCTCTAGTGGTTTTTATGCTGGCGCTTTGATTGCCCCGACCTTCAATTACCGCCGAATAAAATCTAAAGGAGCAATCATCCCTTTGGGGTTCAACAAGTTTGAAAAGGCTCGTTTGACTACTGCAGTAGGGTTAAATCTTGGCTATAAAATTTCCAAAAATTGGTCTATTGAATCTGGGTTCAACTATTCGAAATATTCTATCGATCAACAAAGATCAATACAAGTTCAATACTCGATTGTTAATGAGCAATTGAACATGCAGGGAGAATATGAACGGGAATATGAATTCGACTTTAGTACTTCTGGAGGTTCGGTCAGCGCTGATATTGCCATTGCTCGCAGCCCGGGTACCACTATCCCTGAAAATGATTTTATTAATTTTTCGGTCAAGGCTAAGCAACATATTTCTTTTGGCAGTATTCCAATCCTTGCTCGCTATCAAAAAGGAAGCGACAAATGGAAATGGTCCCTAAAAGCAGGAATCGTCAATCGATTCGTCATGAATGCCGAAGCAAAAATTGAGTCTATTGACGTGCGACGCCCCGGACTTCGTCTAGTCCTAAACGACCGTATTTATCGAGCCAGAAAATTGAAAACTACAAAAACTTATTCTGCTGATTTTTTAGTTGGCGCCGGAATGAATTACTACATTTCTGACAAGTTATGGGTTTCTGCTGAACCAACTTTCACCCGTAGCATTAATCCTATTTTTGAAAACGATAGATTCAAAACCTATCCAGCATTTCTCTCTCTTGATTTTGGAGTGAATTATCTTTTTTAAAAAAAATAACCACCCAGGCAACCTTTATTAAAACTGCTGCACCTTAGTTATGAAACTATGAGGTTATTCAAATAACTTCAATAAAAAACAAAGTGCCTGTTGTATAGCTATACGTTTTAAAACAAATTTATTAACAGCCATACTGGCATTTAAATTTTCTAAGAAATGAAAAACGCAGTTTTTGTATTTGCAACTATTTTAACCCTCAGCTTTTTAAGCTCTTGTAATAATGATGAAAATAATGTGAGCTCGAAAGAGACGCTGATCGAGGAGGTTGCGACTTCCAATCAGAAACAAAACATTGATCCTGAAGCGCTCCCTACCGCAACGTTAGACTTCATAGCAGATGAACATTTTGAAACATACATTGAAACAGCAAGCCTTGTTGAAGGTAAAGGATATGAGATCACTTTAGCAACAGAAGATGTTGAATACTTTAATACGGATGGAACGGTTTTAAGAACAGATCTTCATCCTCAGCGATGCCACAGACCTGGTCCTTGTGGTGGTGGCGAGCGTATCACGATTGCCGAACTTCCCGCAGGTGTTGTTGCTTATATTATGAACAATTACCCAGATGAGGAAATCAAAAGAGCAAAGATCAAAGGCAATTTTTACCTCGTAGGAATTACTGGCCCAACCGTTTTAGTATTTAATATGGAAACGCTTGAATTTGTTTTGGAAGCCCCTTTATTCCGATTTTGCAATGGTCAAAGAATTGACATAGACAACCTTCCTGCAGTAATCACTGATTACGTAACAGAGAATTGCCCGGATGGAGAAATCATGGCCGCTTTTAGAATAAGAGGAAAAATTGTTGTAGGAATTGCAACGCCGGATGGTCGAAAAATTTATGTTTTCAGCCTTGATGGAACCTTTCTTTTTGAACGTCCATAAAAAGAATATAACAGGTTAATTTTTAGTAAAAGGAGGCTTTAAGAGTCTCCTTTACTATTTTTTAAAGATTCGTATATAAAACTTGCTGCTGCTAAATCTTCCAAAGCATGTCCAACAGATTTAAAAAGCGAAATCTCGTTTTTTGTTTTTCTTGAAAAAGATTGATCCGATTTGCATAGTTGAAAAAGATCGGCTTGTATTTCTTCTTTATTTAAAATTCCGGTTTCTAAAGGAATGAAAATATCGCCCGTTTCTTTACAAGCGCCCTCCAAATTATCTACATAAATAGTACTTCGCTGAATTACTTCATCATCTGCTTCTCTCATGGTCGGAAGATAAGAACCGACCAAATCAATATGCTGTCCTTCCTGCAACCATGCACCTTTTAGCAAAGGCATTGCACTCATCGTCGCTGCAGAAATAATCGCTGATTCTTTGACTCCTTCTTCTATACTTTCTATGGCTTCTACTTCAAAAGCATGCTTTTCAAACGTACTTGCTAACCTTTGAGCTTTTAAAAAACTACGCCCCCATATTTTTACTTTTTTAATAGGCCGAACCGCTGCATGTGCTTCTATTAAATGTGGAGCGAGATAACCGGTTCCGATCATTAACAAATTTTCACTGTCTTCATTAGAAAGAAATGTACTTGCCAGAGCAGAAGCAGCAGCCGTACGTTTTACGGTTAGTAACCTGGCATCACATTGCATCAAAGGCACACCAGTTTTTAAATCGAACAAAAGGTATAAACCCTGAATGGTCGGTAAAGCTTTTTGATCATTTTCAGGAGAGATCGTTACGAGTTTAACGCCTAGATATTTTTCATTATCCCAGGAAGGCATCAACAATAAGGTCGAAAGCTTTTCTGCAATCGGGTTTTTAAAATTATGATGATGGCGAAGTGGCGTCGTAAAATCAGCTGCAAAAGCCTTTCTTAAAACTTCTACTAACTGTTCATACTTTATCAGTTTTCCTAGTTGTTGATCCGATACCTGAATCATCTTTATTTTTTAAATGTAATTCGCAAACCTGCCCGATCGCGGAGCAGGCGGGTTTATTTGCGAGTCGTATAGTAACTTTATTAAAAAGCTCCTAGAGTCATGTCAAATAAATTTGACACCTACAATTACTTTTTCAAAAATTCCCCATCAACTGTTCTCCATATGCCTAATGGGTTTCCGTCTTTCAACTCATCCGGCAATAATTCCTGCAAGTAGTTTTGATAACAGACTGGCCGACCAAAACGTTTGATAGCATCTGTTCCGACAGAAGTAAACCGAGCATCCGTAGTTGACGGAAATGGTCCTCCATGATGCATAGAATGACAGACTTCCACGCCTGTTGGAACACTATTAAAAATAATTCGTCCGACTTTATTTTGAAGTTTTTCGATCAAAGCATGGTTGGCAACTATTTCGTCTTGCTCCCCCATAATAGTTCCAGTCAATTGACCATTGAGACTTTCGACTACTGCTTGCACTTCATCATCATTTTCACATTGAACCACCAAAGTAAAAGGGCCAAACACTTCTTCTTTTAATACTGGATTACCGACAAAATCTCCTCCTGTAACAGTAGCCACTGCTGGTCGTCCCTGGAAGCCTTCCGCTTCTTCATTAGATTCAGAAAGTAATTCCACTCCTGTTTGATCAAGCAAATGACTTTTATTTTTTTCAAAACTTTTACAAATCCCTTCGTTTAGCATAACCTGTGGAGACTTCGCAGCTATGGCATCACTCAAATGGTGGATAAACTGATTTAAGGCTGCGCTTCGTTTTCCAATTAACAAACCAGGGTTGGTACAAAACTGCCCAACGCCCTGCGTCACAGAACCTGCGTATTGTTTTGCTATAGCTTCTCCTCTACTCCCCAGCGCATCGTCCATTAACAAGACCGGATTAATACTCCCCATTTCTGCAAAGACCGGAATTGGTTCTGCTCGTTTTCCTGCTGCATCAAAAATCGCTTTTCCACCTTTATAGGATCCTGTAAAAGCTACTGCTTTAACAGCTGGATGTACAATTAATTTTTGCCCCAGTTCAATTCCTTTTCCATTCAAAGAGGAAAACACACCGTCAGGCATACCTGTTTTTTCTGCTGCTTGCTGTATTGCTAAAGCTACTAAAGAATTCGTACCTAGATGTGATTCATGTGCCTTTACAATGACTGGACAACCTGAAGCCAATACAGCTGCAGTATCTCCTCCTGCGGTAGAAAAAGCCAATGGAAAATTACTTGCCGTGAATACAACAACTGGTCCGAGTGGTCGAAGCATTCTTCGGATATCGGCTTTCGGAAAAGGTTTCCGTTCTGGATTGGCCTGATCAATACTTGCCTCTACCCATGACCCTTCCTCTGCCACTTTAGCAAACATACGCAACTGATTGACGGTACGACCACGCTCTCCTTTAATACGCCCTTCCGGCAAACCGGACTCTTGCATTGCTCGCTGTACCAAGGTATCATCCAGTGCCATGATTTCATCTGCGATTGCATTTAAAAATGCTGCTCGTTTTTTTCCAGAAACATTTTTATACGCTTCAAATGCCTGACTGGCCAGCGTCATTGTTTCTTCTATTTCTGCATCTGTTGCAATATTAAAACTTCCTTCTAACACTCTTTGTAAGCCAGGTCCAAAAACATTGATTACACCATCTGAGGTTCCTGACTTTTTTTGACCGATTATATTTCTTCCATCCATAATATATGTGGTTATGTGGTTTAGAATTTAAAGGTTTGCGAAAGGCGTCATATCTGGGCGACTCGCTACACCTTTATTAATGATGTTTA
>CAYXQH010000470.1:0-5281 GCA_964467425.1 uncultured Saprospiraceae bacterium | reverse complement strand
ATGAAATTTGAGGATATCAACAACAGGGATAAAATGGTGATCACTCAAACAGCGAAAGATAATCTCGATGCTCAAGTTACCGATGATGTTTATTCCAAACTGGTTGAAGCGATTGATATATATAAAGCCGATGAAGATGCAGAAACGCAAGCAGCTTCCAATAGAATAGGTGATATTGTCGCTAAACACAAAGACAGTTATGAAATAAAATCTCTGGCCTATATCTTTTTAAAAAATCATTATGATGAAAATGAAAAGAAATGGAAAGACAAAGAAGACTGGGCGAATCCTGCATCCTATGAAGATTTGGTTTATATCCAAATCGCGAATCCTAATGTTCCGGTAGATAAACTTGGGCATGATTTAGCCTACCCTACCATGATGAATTTTTTACCTCCTGGTCTTTTGGGATTGATTTTGGCTTCTTTAATTGCTGCTTTTATGTCAACTATTTCTACGCACCTAAACTGGGGCTCTTCCTATTTAGTCAATGATTGGTATAAAAGATTTCGCAATCCAGATGCCAGCGAAAAAGAACTCGTTCGGGTCGGAAGAATATCAACCGTAGTTTTGATGATTGCCGCCGCACTTTTTGCTCTGGCATTAAGTAATGCTTTGCAAGCTTTCAATATTTTATTACAGATTGGTGCGGGAACAGGATTGCTATTCATCCTACGTTGGTTCTGGTGGAGAATCAATGCTTATAGTGAAATTGCAGCAATGGTTATCTCTTTCGTAATTGCTTTGTATTTTGAATTTATCCACAGCAATGTATTTGGTTTTGAAGTTTTGGAAGATTATCAAAAATTATTGCTTGGTGTATTTCTGACGACCATTGGATGGGTTGTTGTGACTTTTATGACCAGTCCGACGAACCATCAAACACTGGTTAAATTTTATCAATTGATCAAGCCTGCTAAAGTAGGATGGATGCCAGTGATCAATAAAGCTGTTGGAAATAATGAACTTCAATCTCAGGATGTTAATGCCGGACAATTACCATTAGAATTGCTAGGAATGTTCGTGGGTTGTTTTACGGTTTATGGAGCATTATTCGCAACAGGTTTTTGGATTTATGGTAATTCTTCTAAAGCAATTGTTGCCACAATAATAGCAGCAGTAGGAGGATTTATTCTATTTAAAATTTGGGGAAAATTACAAACGCTCAAAAATTAAAATAGACAAGCTCTAAACCCAAAGAAAAGCTATGAGTCTCTTTAAAAAAATAAACTGGCAATATGCAATTGGGGAAATCCTGATTGTTATTCTGGGTATTTCAATTGCTTTTGGTTTAAATAATTGGGCAGCAAGTCGGAATGATGAAAAGCAAAAAATCAAATACCTCCAAAACATTAAAAAAGATTTGGAGGCAGACATCATTCAACTCGACACTAATAGGATCGAGCTAATAAAAAGAAGTCAACACATTCGGCAAATCAGACAATTTATTGGGCGTCCTAATCCGAGGAAAGACACTCTTTTACCCAAGTTATTCAACTTACCTATTCCTATAGATTTTCGTCCAAGAAATATCACCTACCAAACATTAATTAACTCTGGAGATTTCAAACTCATCGATGACTTCGAATTAAAAACATCTATTCAGGAACACTACCTCGAATATGAGTATATCCTGGAAGTTTATACCCGACAAAATATAATTGTAGACAAATATGTCGGCGACTTTTTCATGAAAGAATTAAACTACCAGTCCATCTACAGGGATAGAGACTATAGCTTTATGGACACCTCATTTTTTGGAAATATGATTGGAGCTCAGTTAGATACTTTTATGAAAAAGGAAAAAGCTTCAGAAAATGGAATTCAGCGTTGTCGAGCCTTAATTACAGCCATAAATGCAGAATTAGAATGAGTTTTATTTTATCTACATTTTTTTATATCTTTAGATAGCCATTTCGACAAAAATTCCTTTGTTAATTTTAAAAATTTTACCATGAAACTAAAACTTCATACCCTATTTGTATTTCTAATTTTCTCTCTTGCTAGCTCCAGTCTTTCGGCTCAACTCTTTATTGACACTTCCTATACTGCCGAAGAAATGGTACTCGACTTTTTCGATAATACCTGTGTCACCCCTACTAACATTACTTACACTGGAGGACTTGGCACCTATGGTTTCTTTGATGCTGGTAATACCAATCTGGGTGTAAACGCCGGTATTTATTTAGGCACTGGATTAGCACTTGAAGCCATTGGCCCAAATGATCAAACAGGTGCTTCTGGGAATTCAGGAAGCCCAGGAGACATGGATCTTGACGCACTTATCAGCTTCCCAACTAACGATGCTGCAGTGTTAGAAATGGATATTGTTGCCACTGGAAATCAATTAGATTTTTCTTATGTATTTGGTTCAGAGGAATACCCTGAATGGGTGAATAGTGGATTTAATGATGTCTTTGCTTTTTTCATCAGCGGCCCGGGAATTACTGGGCTTCAAAATATTGCTATGGTTCCAGGAGCTATTGATCCAGTTTCTGTAAATACGATTAATGAAGGTCTAAATTCGCAATACTATGTAGATAATACTGGAGGCATGGATCTTCAATTTGACGGATACACTACTGAATTAAATGCTTCTGTCACTGTAACAGCTAATGAAACATATCATATAAAAATTGCCATTGCTGATGCTAGTGACAATGTAATCGACTCTGGAATATTTCTAGGGATTGAAAGCCTTTGTGGAATGGAGCTTTTAACACCACCGGCTCTATTTAATGTGAGTGTTGATAACATGCAAACTAGCTTTGAAAACACCTCAAAATACGCCACATCCTACTTCTGGGATTTTGGAGATAATACCACCTCCACAGACAGAAATCCAGAAATGCATACCTATGCTGCTGATGGGGATTATGAGGTGACCCTTATCACTCAAAACTATTGTTGTAGTGATACCATGACCGCCCAAATAACGATTGGAGATCCAACAGGAATAGAAGATTTAGATCAAAAACCTTTTAAGTTTTCACCAAATCCAGTTAGTGATTTTGCACAAATAACCTTTGAAAATGGAGCAGCATTTGAAGTAAGAATATTTGACGCTGCTGGTCATTTAATTGCACAAAAAAATGGAAATGGCAATCTTGAATTAGGATTTCAGGGTTACACGAAAGGAGTGTATATTCTAGAAGTAGTAAGCGAAGGAAAAATATACCGCGATAAGTTTTTAAAGTTATAATATCGGGGTTCGGTTCTTGGTATTCGGTGTTCAGGTTTAAATGACCGAACACCGAATACCGAAAACCTAATTAAAAACCGCAGGCTTTAAGTTCTTTTTAAATTTCTCTCCAAAGCCTGAATTGTTCGGTTCGTATGCTCCAACGAAATCAACATTAAATCCTCCATCAGGAATATCCTCCTCCCTACTCAATGCCCAGGCAATTCCATTGATCGCAACTTTCCGCATGGATACTTCTTTAAAATCAAAAGGATGTCCCAGCGTCGTAAAGAAAACCCGCGCTGCTGTTCCCGAAGTCCCGGTATACGTTTTGGTCCAGGCAACCGGATTATTCATTGGGTATTCAGCACTTTCTGCATAGTTGGAGCGCAAGGATCGTCCAGTCATTAATGGTGCACTGTCTCCTGAAAGTTGATGTCCATTTCCTTCCACATGGTACAACCAGGAGTAAGCTTTGAAAGGTTGAAATCCTTTTAACACTGGATGTGTTTTTTGATTAGAATACAAATTCACTTCCGTCAATCGACCTTGCCCATCATCAAAATGCCCATGATGTGTAATCCATTTTTGACCAAAAACTTTGATGGGCCATTTTTCATTATAGTCTCCTTTTTCTAAATCGTTTTTATACATAAAAGCATGCGTAGCTGTTCGAAAACCAACCATAGGTTTTCCGGATTCTGCATAAGCTAAAATCTTTTCTAATTGCTCATCAGGCAAAGCTCTAAACCGAGTAAACATCACCATAAGATCAGCCGTTTCCAAAGCTTCCAGACCGGTAATGTCTTTCGTATTATTTGGATCAATAAACCCATCTTCTCCCATAGAGTAACAAACAGAAATCTTCGCATTCATTTCTCTTTCCAAAATCCGACCCAACATCGGCATGGATTCCTCCGATCGATATTCTTCATCGCCCGTTACAAAAACAATATGCGGTGCAGGTTTCATTTCTTTTTTAGGTGCTGCTGCTGATTCACTTTCAGTAGATTCTTCAGAAGAAGATGAATTCGTTTCTCCAGAACATGCAACAAATAAACACAACATTAATCCGAAAAAGAAAAGGAAGGTATTTTTCATTTTGTTATTTTTGTTTCGAAAGATAGGTAATTTGAAATATAGTTTAAAAGCAAATGATAGAAATCATGGAAATCAATCTTCATAATAAAAAATTTGGTGCATTACAGAATAGCAAAAACGGCGAAGTCAGTCAAAAAACCATTTTTCATTATCGACAAAAAGAAGATATCATCTGGGCTACCTATGAAGGCGGAGACATAAAATTTGGAACCCTTTCTGGCTCCATTGATAAAAACCTATTATACTTTCACTATCAGCATCAAAATATGCAAGGAGACTATAAAACTGGAAAATGTTCGACTAAGATTGAACATTATAACGGATTGCTCCGATTACATGAAACCTGGGAATGGACTTCGGGTGATTTTTCAAAAGGCACCTCCGTTTTGGAAGAATTAGATTAACTTTACGATTCAATCAAGCGTATTTTCATGAAAAACCCATTCACTTTTCTAATCCTTTTATTATTTCCTATTATCACTTTTTGTCAAGAAACGAAAAAAGTACTCATCATTGGAATTGATGGGGTAAGATCTGATGCATTAGCCATTTCCAATACACCTAACATAGATAACCTTATTGCAAATGGACTCTTTAGTCCAGACGCATTAAACGATGATATTACCATCAGCGGACCTGGTTGGTCTGCCATTCTAAACGCTGTTTGGTCCA
Organism: uncultured Saprospiraceae bacterium; assembly: GCA_964467425.1. Lineage (GTDB taxonomy): Bacteria > Bacteroidota > Bacteroidia > Chitinophagales > Saprospiraceae > JAHDHW01. Next base: position 327 of record CAYXQH010000470.1, on the reverse strand, counting down.
ATAAACATTTGGTCACTAATAACGATTTTAGTGGGAACGATTATGAAAACTTTCCTCCTCTTACTAAATATATAGAAGAATTTAATCCAGATTTTCATACCGTTTCGATCTGTCATTGGGGACCAATTAATGATAACATTGTTCAGGATCATATAGACTTTAAGCTGAACGTTTCCAGTGATGCAGAATTGAGTACACAAGCAAGTAGTTACCTTTCTTTAAATGACCCTGACTATATGTTTTTACATTTTGACGAGGTCGATGGTGCGGGTCATAACTCTGGTTTCACACCCGACAATCCTGTTTACATTAACACCATTGAACAAG